>JBEKDW010000022.1:0-15781 GCA_050014155.1 Anaerolineales bacterium | reverse complement strand
CCTTCTCCGCCGGTTGACTTTCCCTCCCGCGCCACTTTACAATGCCGCCATGGAACAGCTACGAAATTCCACCACGCTTCTTCACCGCGGGCGACGGTTCGAGGTGCCCTCCGGATCTACCCTGCGCGACGCGATCCGCAAGGTCGGGCTTTCACCGGAAGCGGTGCTTGCCACACAGAACGGTGAATTAATCACCGACGACCGCATTCTAAAGCCAGGCGAGGAAATTCGCCTTGTCGCGGTGATCTCCGGAGGCTGACTGTGAAGTGCCGCAAGTGCGGAGCTCCCGCCGCGATCAATATGCGGGAGCACAAGCTGGCGCTTTGCCGCGATCATTTCCTGGAATGGATCCCGGAGCAGACCGAACGCGCGATCCATCACTACCGCATGGTTGAGCGCGGGGAGAAGATCCTCGTGGCCGTGAGCGGCGGGAAGGATTCGCTTTCGCTCTGGGATGTGCTGCACCGGTTGGGTTACGCGGCCGACGGGTTGTACATCGACCTGGGGATCGACGAGGGGATCGCGTATTCGTCCAAGTCGCGCGCTTTTTGCGAGCAGTTTGCCGCCCGCCAGGGGCTTACGTTGCGCGTGGTGAGCGTGCCGGAAACGTACGGCCGGTCGATTGCGGAAGCCACGCGCCTCTCGACCCGCGGGCGGAAAAAACCCTGCTCGATCTGCGGCTTGGTCAAACGCCACATCATGAACCGCGTCGGACGCGAGCAGGGGTACGCTGCACTGGCCACCGGGCACAACCTCGACGACGAGGCCGCGGTGCTCCTGCACAACGCCATGACTTGGTCGGGCGGGTACCTCGTGCGCCAGGGGCCCGTGCTGCCCGCCTCGCGCCCGGGTTTGGGACGAAAAATCAAGCCGCTGTGCCGCATCTACGAGCGTGAAACGGCGGCCTATGCGCTGATGCGCGGGATCGACTACATCTATGAAGAGTGCCCCTTCTCCGAAGGATCCTCTACGCTGTATTACAAAGATGTGCTCAACCGCCTCGAGGAGGACCGGCCAGGAGCGAAATTGCAATTTTATCTTTCGTTCCTGCAGGCCAAGGATGGCGGATTGTTCGCTCTGAACGCTTCGGGGGAAGCTGAGCTGCACGATTGTGTCACCTGCGGCCAGCCGACGTCGGCGCCGGGGAGGTGCGCGTTTTGCCGTTTGTGGGATTCCCTCGCTCCCGCACTCCCTCTCTCGCAGGAAGGCCTACGGGAAGGGGACGGCGGGCAAGGAGGGATGGGATCATAAAATCCAACCGCTTCTATCCGCTGATCACCGCGGTGTTCGTCACCGCGTTGATCGTCTCCAATATCGTCGCGGTCAAGCAGATCCAGATCGGACCGTTCAAGCTCACGGCGGCGCTGCTGATCTTTTCGGTTTCGTATATCTTCGGCGACGTGCTCACCGAGGTCTATGGATATGCCAAAGCCCGCCGGGTGATCTGGATCGGATTCGGGTGCAACCTGCTGGCGGTCGTGGCCTTCGTAACGGCCGGCTTGCTTCCGCCTTCATCCACCTGGGTGCTGCCCGGGTTCGCATCCCCGCAGGCCTCCCAGACCGCGTATGATGCCATCCTCGGCTACACTCCGCTCATCCTTTTGGCTTCGTTTGCCGCCTACCTGGTCGGCGAGTTCCTCAATTCGTTCGTGCTGGCCAAGATGAAAATCTGGACCGGCGGCAAATGGCTCTGGATGCGCACCATTGGCTCCACGCTCGTGGCGCAGGTGGCCGACACCGGCATCTTTGTCGGCACCCTAGCCCTGGGCCGGTTGGTGGCGCCCGGAGATGTGCTGCCGATCATTCTGGGGGAGTGGCTTTCGAAGGTCTTGTATGAAGCGCTGGCGACGCCGATCACCTACCGGATCATCAATTGGTTGAAGCAGGTTGAGGACGAGGATTATTTCGACCGGGGTACGGATTTCGCTCCCTGGAAATATTAGAGGATCGACCATAGACGATGGACCATGGTCCGTGTTCTATGGTCACTATTTTTATTTAGTGAATTGTGGAATTAAACTGATTGGTAGGGATGCTAGAATCCGTTCCTATTCAATAATGGCAACCTGCGCTTGGTGATGGATGAATCCTTCGACGGCGAAAATTGCCAGCGCCACCCAGATGATGCCAAACCCGATCAGCCGCTCGATGGTGAGCGGTTCGCCGTAAATCAGCACGCCGATAAGAAAATACATCGTGGGGGCGATGTATTGCAGTACGCCCACCAGCGAGAGCGGGATCCGCTGCGTGGCCACGGCAAACATCAGCAGCGGGACGGCGGTAATCACCCCGGCGCCGACCATCAGGAGGTTGGAGATCGTGCCGGAGTGCAGAAACGCGCCGCCGCCTGTCGCTTCGGTATAGACCAGAAAGAGCACCGCCGGAAGGAAGAGAATCCCCGTCTCGAGGGTCACGCCGTGCAGCGAACCGAGCGGGGCGGTTTTTTTGATAAACCCATAGAGGCCAAAGGAAAACGCCAGGATCAATCCGATCCAGGGCAGTGAGCCGTAGGCGACCGTCAGGTAAATCACGCCGATTGTGGCCAGCCCGACGGGAATCCACTGCCACAGCCGCAATCGTTCGCGGAGGATCACGACGCCCAGCACCATGCTGAGCAGCGGATTGATGAAATACCCTAGGCTGGTTTCCACGATGAACCCGGCGTTGACGGCCCAAACGTAGGTCAGCCAGTTGATCGCCAGGAGAATTGCCGCTGTCGAGTAGATCAGCAGAATTCGCGGAGACGAAATCGCCGCGCGGAACACGCTTCCCTGGCGCAGCCATAACACGATAAAGAACAGAAAGAGAAAGGACCAAATGATGCGATGGCCCAACAGTTGCAATGCCGGCACCTGCTCGAGCCACTTCCAATAGATAGGGAAGAATCCCCAGAGGACGTACGCTCCGACGGCATACCAAATACCTTTTTTCACATTACGCCTTTCTGGGATCGAAGGAGCCCCTGCGCGTGATTGTGCATTTATTGTGAACCGGTTTTGCGCGAGTGTTGTTCCATCAGCCGGGCTTCCACGCTGGCAATTTTATCCGCCATCGACTGGTCGCGGTCGGTGCGGGTGTGAATTGTCAGGAGGGTAGTGACCCGCGGCGCGCCCATCCGGTGCACCGTTTCATGACAGCGCTTGACAGCCGCAATAACCTCGTCCCATTCTCCCTCGACGTTGGTCCCATTCGCGTGAAGCTGGGTCGAGAGCCCGGCTTCGATAAGCACCTGCTCGCAGGCTGCGATATACGGCGAGAGCGATACCCCCGCACCGATGGGAATGAGTGTAAAATCCGCAATGACCTTCATCAGAATTCCTCCTGCCGGAGATATCCTCCCGATATCCGTGTAGATGATTCGATTCATCTTCGTTCGAGTGCAGCCGGGATGGTCCATCCCGGCTACATGATTCGAACGAATGCCATTCTAGCGAAATTGGAGATTAACAAATTCTTGGCAGCATCTCCCCCGGCAGCATGTCCACGATCCGCGTCCCGCCGATGATCGTCCGCAGCCGCACCTGTCCGCGTGGCGTGTCCGTCGCGCGGCCGATCACCGCCGCTTCGACACCGTATTTGTGCGTCCGCATCGCCGCGAGGATTTTCCCGGCGTCCTCCGCCGCGACGAACGCCACCAGCTTGCCCTCGTTGGCCACGTAGAGCGGGTCGAAGCCGAGCATCTCGCATGCCGCGCGGACGGGGGCGTGGATGGGAATGCTCCGCTCATCCATCTCGACGCAGACGCCGGATTGCGCGGCGATTTCACACAGCGTGGTAGCCAGCCCGCCGCGGGTGGGGTCGCGCATCGCGTGCACTTCGCCCGCCGATAGCATCGCCGCCACCAATCCATTGAGCGGCGCGGCGTCGCTTTGCAAGTCCGTCTCGAATCCCAACCCCTCGCGCGCCGAGAGGACCGCAATGCCGTGATCACCGATCGCCCCGGAAAGGATTATCACGTCGCCGGGTTTTGCTCCCGCTCCGGAAACGGATTTTCCCGGGCGAAGGTGTCCGATGCCCGAAGTGTTGATGAAGAGGCCGTCGGCTTTTCCCTTTTCCACGACCTTCGTATCCCCCGCGGCGAGGTACACGCCGGATTCGAGCGCGGCTTCCCGCATCGAACGCGCCACGCGATCAAGCGTCGCGAGCGGCAGACCTTCCTCCAAAACGAAACCGCAGCTGAGCGCAATCGGTTCCGCGCCGATCATCGCCAGATCGTTGACGGTTCCGCACACGGCCAGCCGGCCGATGTCGCCCCCCGGAAAGAACAGCGGCCGGACAACGTAACTGTCGGTGGTGAATGCCGACTGCTCGCCGCCGGTTTCCACGATTGCCGAATCGTCGAAGGCGCGTGGTGCGGCCTCCCCCAGCGCGGGTAAAATCACGCGCGTTAATAGGTCGTGGCTGAGCTTGCCGCCCGAACCGTGGCCGAGTACAACGCGCTCGCCGGGTTGCAGGGGCAGGGGGCAGGAAAAATTTTCGAAGTTGGGTGGAGTGGGCATTATTTTTTTACATGTCCGACCCCCGCTCCCCCGGCCCCTCTCCCCCATTATGGGGGAGAGGGGAAAAGGGGTGAGGGGGTTAGGTTCGATATCTGAAATATGCCGAACAGGCTCCCTCGGCGCTGACCATCGGCGCGCCGAGCGGGTTCTGCGGCGTGCATTCTTTTCCGAACGCCGGGCATTCCTCCGGCGTCTTTATCCCTTGGAGTACCTCGCCGGCGATGCACAGCGGTGATTCCTTCGGCGTGATCATCCCCACGTCGAATCTTTTTTCCGCGTCGAAGTCCGCCAGCTCGTCGCGCAAGCGCCATCCGCTGTGCGGAATAACGCCGATCCCGCGCCAGGCGCGGTCGCAATCCATAAATACCCGCGCGATTGTCTCCTGCGCGGTACGGTTTCCCCCGCGCGATACCAGGCGCGTGTAGGCGTTCTCCACTACGTGGCGTTCCGCCTCCAGCTGCTTTACCGCGGCGAGCATCCCGGCCAGCAAGTCCACCGGCTCGAAACCGGTCACAACGATCGGGACGTGGAATTTCTCGGCAAGCGGCTCGTACTCCCAGAAGCCCATCACCGTGCACACGTGCCCGGCGGCCAGAAAGGCCTGCACGCGGTTGCGTGGCGAGGAAAGGATCGCCTCGATGGCGGGCGGGACGCGGACGTGCGAAACCAGCACGGAAAAATTCTTAATCCCGCGATCTTTTGCCTGCAGCACGGACATCGCGTTCGGCGGCGCGGTGGTTTCAAATCCGATCGCGAAGAAGACCACTTGCTTCTCGGGATGGGCTTCCGCCAGCGTCACCGCTTCGAGCGGCGAGTAGACCACGCGCACGTCGCCGCCGTGGGCGCGCACGCCGAACAGGTCGCTTTGCGAGCCTGGCACGCGCAGCATATCGCCGAATGAAGTGAAGATCACATCCTCGCGCGAGGCGATAGCGATCGCGCGGTCGATCTGTTCGAGCGGGGTGACGCACACCGGGCAGCCCGGACCGTGTACCAGTTGGATTTCGGCAGGCAGCATCGCGTCCAGTCCGTAGCGCAGGAAGGAATGTGTCTGCCCGCCGCAGATTTCCATGATCGTCCACGTGCGGGTGGCTGTGCGCCGGATTTCTTCCAGCAGTGCGGCGGTGATTTTCGGATCGCGGTATTCGTCGAGATATTTCATGATGGGGGACTAACCTAACCTCCACCCCGTCCCCTCCCCCTTCCCATTATGGGAAGGCGGAGGGGACAGAGGAGAGGGGGGTTAGGTCATATCCTCCAGTTCGCGGAATACCTTCAACGTCTCTTCGGCCTCGTCGGGGGCGAGCACGTTGAGTGCAAATCCCGCGTGCACGAGAACATAATCGCCTAGGTTTCCTTCCGGCACGTAGGCCAGGCAGGCTTCCTTGATCACGCCGCCGTAATCGATCCGGCCCATACGCAGGCCGGAGGTTTCGTAGATTTCCACGATCTTACCGGGAATTCCCAGACACATGGTTTCTCCTTGCCGACGCGACAACGGCTTGCCCGAGGGCCAGTCCGCCGTCGTTGGTCGGAACGTGGTGGTGAGTGTAAACCTCGAACCCCGCCTCTTGCAAGGAGGCGACTGTCATTCCAAACAACAACGCGTTTTGCCATACTCCCCCGGAAAGGGCCACTTGATGAATCCCGCGCTCGGTGCGCACCGCCCGGGCCGCGCTCACCGCGATCGACCGCACCGTGCGGTGGAACCGGCCGCCGACAACCCCGGCGGGGAGTCCGGCGCGGACGTCGCGGATCAGGGCGGAGAGCAGTTCGGCGATGCGGATGTTTTCCCCTTCCAGGCTGAACGGATACTCTTCGCGCTCGTTGATATGATCCACTGAAAGCTCCTCAAGTTCGATCGCACCCTGCGCCTCATAATCGATTTCGGTGCGCCCGCCCTCCGAAAAGGACGGGACATTGGCGAGCGCGGCGATAGCGTCGAAAAGGCGCCCGAAGCTTGAAACCGGCGGGGCGTTGAGTTTGTGGTCCGCCTGCGTGCGCACCACTTCCACCTCGCGCGGGTCCAGCCCGCGCAGGAAAGGCAAATCGTCCACCGGCAGATTGAAGACGGAGGCGAACCCGACCGCGATGCGCCAAGGTTTGCGGACGGCGGTGTCGCCGCCGGGGAGTGGTAAATATTCCAGGTGCATCGCGCGTTCGCAGCTCCGGTAATCCGCGACGAGGACTTCCGCGCCCCAGGTCGCGCCGTCCTCGCCGTAGCCGGTGCCGTCGAAAGCCAGCGCGATCACCGGTTCGTCCCCCGGCAGGCTGTTATCCGCCATGCAGGCGGCCGCGTGGGCATGATGGTGCTGGACGGCGATGAGCTCGCGCCCGCCGGCGTGCTCGCACGCCCAGCGCGTGCCGAGGTAACCCGGGTGCAGATCGTGTGCGATGATCTCCGGCTTGGTGTGGAACAGGCGCTCGAAGTGTTCCACCATCTCCTCGAATGCCTCGAAGGTCTCGGCGTTTTCCAAATCGCCGATATGCGGACTAAGGAAGGCGTAGCGCTCGCGCGCCAGGCAGAATACGTTCTTCAGTTCGCCGCCCACCGCCAGGATCGGTGGGACCGAATGGGGCAGCATCACCGGCGCGGGCGCATATCCGCGCGATCGGCGCAACGGGATGGGCGTGTCGCGTTGGGACATTCCATCCATGGAAATATGGTTTTGTAGGGGCGCGACGCGTCGCGCCCTTATGGACCGATTATTGGAATCCTGGGTTGCGACATTTACGGGTTCGTCGCGACGCGCTCGAACGTGATATACCCGCACCACCGAATCATCACAGCGTTGGATGATCTCGCGGTTGTGCAGCAGAAACGCATCGGCGAGCGATCCGAGCCGCACGAGCGCCTCGTCGTTGCCGATCGCGATCGGCTCCTCGCTCAGGTTGCCGCTGGTCATCACCAGCGCTCCGGGAACCGGTTCCGCATCCAGCACCGGATCGCCCTGGTGGAGCAACAACAGATGCAACGGGGAATACGGCAACAGCACACCGAGCGTCCCGTTCCCGGGCGCCACATCGTCGACCACCGGACCACGATTGCGCCGGCGTAGAATCACGATCGGCTTTTCGCGACCGGCGAGCAACTCGCGTTCGGCGGCATTCACCTCGCAGTATGCCTCCGCTATGGCCAGGTCGCGTACCATCACGGCGAAGGGTTTGGCGCTGCGGTGTTTGCGCCGCCGCAATTCGCGCACCACTTCGGCGTTGGTCGCGTCGCATGCCAGATGGAATCCGCCCATCCCACGGATCGCGACGATGCGCCCTTCGCGCAATAAATGGCGCGCGGACAGGATCGCGCCGATCCAATTTTGGGGCGCGTCGGGTTGGGACCGCCCGGATTGCGGCGCGCCATGGTTTTGTAGGGGCACGTCGCGACGCGCCCCTACCGACCGATCATCGGAACCCTGGGTTGCGACAGGGCCCGGTTCCCATAACCATACCTCGGGCCCGCATTCTGGACAGGCCACCGGCTGCGCATGGAATCTCCGGTCGGCGGGATTTTCGTATTCCTCCCGGCAGCGTGGACACATCGCAAACGGCGCCATGCTCGTGAGCGGCCGGTCGTACGGCACGTCGCGGATGATTGTCAGGCGCGGACCGCAGTTGGTGCAATTGATGAAGGGGTAGAGGTAGCGCCGGTCGCGCGGAGAGAGGAGCTCGCGCGCGCAATCATCGCACAACGCGATGTCGGGCGCCACCGGTTGGAACTCGCCGGTTTGGGGGATGGATGCGCGGATCTCGAAAGAAGAATATCCGACCGCGGGAACCGCTTCCCACTCGAGGTTGTCGATGTGCGCCAGCGGCGGTGCTTCGGAACGCAATCGCGCTGTAAATTCCTCAAGCGCGAAACGTTCGCCCTCGATGCCGATTTCCACTGCCCCGGAAGTGTTGGATACCCAACCACGCACGTCGAGCCGCCCGGCAAGGTTGAAAACGAATGGTCGGAAGCCGACGCCCTGGACGGTCCCGCTAACGCGGATTCTTCTTGCGTCCATGCTGCACTTGCCCCACCAGCCAATCGGCGAAAGCGGGCAGCCCCTCGCCGGTCCGGCACGAAAGCAGGAAAGTCGCGAGCCCCGGATTAAGCGCCTCCACCCCGCGGCGGAAGTAATCCATTTTAAAAGGAACGTAGGGGAGCAGGTCGGTCTTGTTGATCACCAGCGCTTGCACGTCGCGGTACATCCCGGGATATTTATAGGGTTTGTCGTCGCCCTCGGGGATCGAGGCGATAAGCAGGTTGAGATGTGATCCGAGCTGGAACGCGGCGGGGCAGACCAGGTTGCCGACGTTCTCGATGATCAACAGGTCGATCTGCCCGAGCGGAAGCGAATCGAGCGCGCCCCGGACCATGACTGCGTCGAGGTGGCATTCTCCGCCGGTGTTGATCTGCACGGCGGGGATCCCGGCCGCGGCGGCTTTGTCCGCGTCGATCGATCCGGCCAGATCGCCCTCGATGACGCCCAAACGCAGCCGGCCCGCGAGCGCTTCGAGCGTCGCCAGGATCAAGCTGGTCTTCCCGGCGCCGGGCGAGGCCATAAGGTTGATGGCGAACACACCGGCGCCGTCCAACCGCGCGCGATTTTCCGCGGCCAACCGGTCGTTGGCGGAAAGGATGTTTTCGACGATGGGGATGGTTTGTTTCATGGCGGACTCCCCCTTCATCCCTTTCCCCGATCCCCTTCCCCTTCTCCCGGCATAAGCAGGTAGGAGGGGAAGGGGCTAGGGGTTGGGGTTGAAGGTTCGATCTCAATGCTCTCCACGGTCATTTCGTCGCCGGCGACGATTTTAAAGCGATCAGAACAGCACTTCGGGCAGGCGAAGGAATCCTTCGGTAGGGCGAATTCGGTGCTGCAATCCAGGCAAAGCACGCGCGCGGGGACGCGCTCGAAACGCAGTTCGGCCTTTTCGGCGATCGTATCCGCGGCGATCAGATCCCAATAGAAGCGGATCGAATCGTCGACCAGGCTCGAGAGCTGTCCGAGTTTAATGGTGATCGCGCTCACGCGCCCAGCGTGGGCGCGCCCGGCGTGGTCGAGCGTAATCCGCAAGATGCTTTCGGTAACCGCCATTTCGTGCATAATAATTCGGACAAATTATATCAGATAAACAATAGGCTGGAGAATACTCACTAGAATCGGTGTAGAATGATAATAAAGTTCTTTGCTGAATAATAAAGTCCTTTGCTGAATAATAAAGTTCTTTGCTGGAGGTCCTAGAACGTGGGTGCTATTAATTGTAGAATGAAAATAAAGTTGTTACCTTGATAATGTTCTATCGTCAGGGTATCAAATCGAAATGATTGTAAAAATATCCGCTTAGGTATTTCCTAATCATGGATATTCATAATGGCATTTTTACCAATATAATGCCATTTTTGACCTCAATTTTGCGAATGAAGTGCAGTACGCAACCTAAGGAGGGTTCTTTTTTCATTAATTCGACATCCCCAAACTCGAAGAACCTTCCACCCTTGAGCTCGAAGAATGAGATTGACCCGTTTATCGTGCCTGCGATTTCCTATTACTTTATTTTTCCAGAAAATGACATTACTTTTGGGTAGATTGTAGCATCGAGGGCAACCATGCCAAAAGCAACCATCAACGAAAAGCGCCACCTTTATAACTGGCCAACAAAAATCGGGTGTTCCAGTAATTCTTTTGTGCCTCCGCCATCCCTTAAGCTTATTTTTTCGTAGGAGTCGAACCATTTTCATTTCCGTTGATCGATTCCCGCGAGATTTAACGGCGGACATGTATCGAGAACGAGTTGCCTTGTCAACGGTATCCACGACCAATTCTCTCCGTTCGGGCGATATATTTTATCTCTCTATCTTTTATATATTTAAAACGGTTAAGGAATTGCTTTAATAAAATAGGGGAAATATCGATGGAAATCGGCATATTGCCTAAATTTTGCTATCGATTTACTCCTATCTTCATCTATAGAATATCCAAGAATGTTAAGCAATCCTTCGCCAGGATCGCCATTAAAAGGCAAGTGTCGCTCCAGATAGAGCCTTTCCTTCGTGCTCAAGTAGGGAAGGTCAATTGATTTTGGCTTATTCCAATTAAAATTAGAAAAGGGCAAATCCCCAAAGTGGTTCCGAATGTTGTCCCATTGATTTCTTTCGCATACGATTCCAGTAAGCGTAAACATTCCGTCTCCATCGGTATAATAGAACGATGCCATGGGTTGGAATACTAGTTCGTTAATAGCTGGTAAGATTTGCTGCGATGCGATTTGAAGCATTTCTTGCAATAATGCAGCAAGTTTTTCAAATTCAACTGGTGGATAGACTATTGAATCTGGCATGAATGCTTCAAATTTTCTCCTAAAACTGATACGATCATCTTCATTCTTGTAGTCCCTTGGTTCCGCCCGGAGTGTTAATTTAATGATACTATTGGCAGTTACTTTTGGTAGCAACGTTTGAAAGTCTTCGAACGTATGCATACTTAAATTTGTATAGTCAAGCCAGAAAATACTTTTTTTATCTTTAGGATCATAGTGAATGAGGAAATCTCTTGAATCCGCATATTCAAGCCTAAGCTTTCCGCACGGCATATGAAAATCAGCGCGTTTTACTATCTCGGCATTCTTCTCAATGGATACCATCTCGATATCCGGGAAGAATTCATAGAGAAGGCGGAATTCCTCCAAATAGGGTCCTCCGAGTCCGTAATAGGTATACTCCGATAGGCTGCCAATCTTGTCCAACCTCTTTATTACTTCGATGAACATGAGTCTATCGACGGCTTTGTTTTGCCGCATGTGGTATGGAGGCTGCTTCATTTACGAGCCTCCCTTAATATCAAATCGAAGCATTTTTCTCCTACGATGGAGGGTTCTTTTTCATCGTCGTCAAAGAGATACTTGGAAACACACTTTATTTCATCGACGCCTTTGATGAATGAAATGCGCCGGTTATGCGGTTCCAACTGCTTCGGCATTGGTAATTCTGGTCTGTACTGGTCCCCCTGCGGAATTGTTCTCTTCGTTGCAGCAAACGGAAGCGATTCCGCTTCGACTTTTATCTCATCCAGGGATAACAGCTTACCTGCGCTAATCTGTTTTTTCGATTCATCTGCTCGGGTCTTCCACTTGTTTGTATAGTCGGTAAATAGGCGCATTCCTTCCCGCATTTTATTCTTAATTTGAAGGTAAAGCGGTGAGGATGCATCAATGCCCCGTTTTGTGGTGGTGGTTGGTAGCTTTGAAGCATCATCTGATTTAAATTCTACTATGCCGGAGATGGCAATAAATTGATTGTGATAACGCGGAACTCCAGCCTCCCCCCAGCCGGTGAGTTCGCTGCGGTCACAATAGACGACGGCGCGGTCGTTGCAGATAATAGTCCACCCCGCATCGATCGAAGAATATTGCCTTTCGTCCTGTTCGTTCTCAATCTCGTCCAAGGATGGTATTGGTCTTGTGAAACCAACAGTTACGAATATCTCTACCCCATCCTCAGTCGTCGCCTTGAAAATGAAGGGCCGTATTGCATGGGCTTCTTTACCTTGACTTTGTTTGCTAAAAACTAGGCGTGTTGGGTACTGTTTAACGATATCGCCGTTTATCCTAACCGTGAAGCCCTTATCGATGATAAACGCATAGTGAGTCGCTACCATCCGCTCGAGCTCGGCTTTAAACGCTTTGACGTCTTCCCCAAACCGCGAGGAAATTCCCGCATACAAATCGCCAATTACGATTTCAGTTCCATCTTCACCCATGGTTTTCCTAGCCGCATTGACCGGAATCTTCCAATTAGTTTCATCCGCTATCCATTCAGGCTTGATCTCGACTTCGTACCTGTCGGTCCCATTGCGTGTCGATATAAGGCAATCCTTTCCCATTTTAAAGATGGCGCGTTTCATGCCAATTCCGTATACTCCGACCGTCCCCGGAGCATCTTCGGGACGATCACTCGAACGCCCCATCCTAAAAGCATATTCATGTAAATTCCATGGAATTCCGCCGCAATTATCAGTAATCATAAAAAGATCTTTGTTGAATACGATATCCGCTTTAAATCCCGCGAAGGGTTTTTCCTGATTCTTCCGCTTCGGACTTCGTAGAATACCATCGACGCAATTGTCCAATAGATCGAGGATCGCCTCCTCTAGTTTGATATCTCGTGTGAGCATTGAGACAAAAAACGATTTAACCGGCGAAGCCTCAACTGGTTCGTATTTGACTTGTCTACCAACTTTATGTAATACGGACATAGCTACTACTCCTCCTGAGAACCTTCAGAACCAAGGGCACCCCGTATGACGGATAAAATCCTTTCTGCAAGGATCGGGCTTACACTATTGCCGATCTGACGAAAACTATGCCACTTTGTTGGCGGAAATTGGAACCAATCAGGAAACCCTTGAAGACGCGCAGCCTCCCTGGGAGTAATCACTCGATCTTCGGTCGGGTGTATCGGCCTAACGGCTTGATAGCTTCCCCTATCGGGACCAGTTCCCGCGCGTAAAGTAGGACAAAAACCGTCTAATTCCAATCTTCGACATTTGGATATTGAGTCATAGGAACCAGGATTAACCTTAGCGAATCGTTTAATTACCTTTCTAGAATGTGCAGTCCCTATAAAACCAGAAACCTTGTTTTCGGTATGTAATTTTGTGAGAGCAATTTCGTCTCCGACGGTTATTGGTACTTTACCTTTGAGCCTCACGGAAAAATAATCGTTTCCAATTGGACCTACTTTACGCCAACATTCATCATCGGATTTCCAATTTGGATCGATTTGTTGGGGAAGACCTTGAAGTGCATTTTGAACACTAATTTTTTTAATCCTTGAGGGTGGAATAAAATCGTCAACTGAAAGTCCCTTTATTTCGTTAGGCAGAAAACCGATGAAAAACACTCTGGTTCTTGTTGTAGGTGCTCCATATTCATTTGCCGAGAGCGTCAAAGGGGGAAGAATTGTATATTCATTTTCCACGTATCTGAAAGCTTCAGCGCGAATATAATCATATTGTCGATTCAATATTCCAGGCACATTTTCTGCTAAAAAGAATTTTGGTTGTACTTCACCGACGATGCGAAAGAAATGGACAAAGAGTTTATTCCGAGGATCATCCTTCTCATTTCTTCCGATACTACTAAATCCTTGACATGGGGGGCCTCCTATAATACCTGTGAGGCGTTTGTTCCCCAACCCTAGTTCCGTCAATAATGCGCTTCCTGAAATTCCAGCAATGTCTTTTTCGATATGAATGGTTTTTGGAAAGTTAGTTTTGTGAGTTTTTATCGCATGGGAATCAAATTCCACGGCACCGCGAACAGAAAAACCCGCACGTGCGCCTCCCAGGCTCAAGCCGCCTGCCCCGCTATACAAATCCACCAAATCTAATTCGGAGGTAACTTCCTGACTTTGCATGGCCCCATGCCGATTTTCCAGAGTGGCCTTTCGCAAGAATGTCACCAAGCTCTTGTTTTTCCCTATTACCGCTCTGTCGCAGATAGAACGAAAAAGCTATTTATTGTGGAAATTTACGCGGTATAGAGAGACCGTGCAACGGACTTGCCAGCCAAAGGAGCTTTTTTCCATGTTATTTTGAGTATAATGATATATGGGAAGCAAAGCAATAGAGGTAAAATTCTAAAGTACTTTCAAAAAACCATTTTTGCCGGTATTTATTTTATGTCCTTCACTTTCGATCAATCCAAAAACGAAATCGCCCGCCTGGTAAAGCATTTTTCGACCAACCAGGTTGCCTTTCTGGCTCAAGGGTACAAGGAAGCCCAAGCGCGTCAGGAATTCATCGACCCGCTGTTCATCGCTCTGAATTGGGACGTTCACAACCAACAACAAACTGCGCCCGAATACCGCGAAGTTATCGTGGAAGATTCGCTTGAGATGGCGGGTCACGAAGCGCGGAAGGCGCCGGATTATGTGTTCCGCATTGGGCGCGAACGGAAATTCTTCGCCGAAGCCAAGAAACCCGGCGTTGATCTGAAGACGGCGGCCGGGCCGGCCTACCAGCTCCGGCGCTATGCCTGGAGCGCTAAGCTGCCTCTGTCGGTACTGACCGACTTTCAAGAGTGGGTTGCATATGATTGCCGTATTCGCCCATCGGAGGGGGATAAAACCTCTACCGCTCGGCTAGCATATATGACCTATGAGGAATATGCCGACCGTTGGCGCGAAATCTGGGATGTTTTTTCGCGCGAGGCGGTCTGGGGCGGCTCTTTCGACCAATTCGCGCAGGGCGGGAAAGGCAAACGTGGAACTTCGGAAGTGGACGCCGAGTTCCTGAAGGAAATCGAAAGCTGGCGCGATTCGCTGGCGCACAATATTGCGCTACGCAACCCAGATTTGACTCTGGAGGAAATGAACGACGCGGTCCAGCGCACCATCGACCGTATTATTTTTCTTCGAATGGGCGAGGCTCGCGGCATGGAAGAATACGGGCAACTCCAACGAATCGCCGATCGCGAGAATATCTATGCCGGACTTCTGGCGCTTTCCAAGAAGGCGGACGCCAAATACAACTCCGGATTGTTTGACTTTTCCAAAGCAGGCGACCAGGTTACCCCTCGTCTTTTAGTGGACGATAAGACTCTTAAGCCGATCCTGGCAGATCTATATTACCCGCAATCACCATATGAATTTAGCGTGCTGCCGGTCGAAATTCTGGGCAACGTGTATGAGCAATTTCTGGGTAAAGTCATTCATTTGACCGAATCCCATCATGCCAAAGTCGAGGAAAAACCGGAAGTAAAAAAAGGGGGGGGTGTCTATTACACGCCCTCTTCCATCGTGGAATACATCGTAAAGAATACTGTTGGAAAGCAAGTCGAAGGCAAGAGTCCCGCGGAGCTTTTAGGCTTCCGTGTTCTCGATCCGGCATGTGGCTCCGGTTCGTTTCTGTTGGGCGCATATACTTATTTGCTAGATTATTACCGCAATTGGTACAGTACGCACGAGCCAGGAAAGAACAAGAAGTCCGTTACGCAGCAAGCGGATGGAAGCTGGCAGCTTACTTTACCCGAACGCAAGCGCATCCTTATCGAAAATATCTTCGGTGTGGACATTGATCATCAGGCGGTTGAAGTCACTAAACTTTCGCTACTGCTTAAAGTGTTGGAAGGCGTGAGGCAACTTACTCTCTTTACTGAGCGTGCTCTACCAAACCTGGATGACAACATTAAATGTGGTAACAGCCTGATTGGCACGGATTACTTTGATCTCCAACTAAAGCCCGATGATAAAGAATTGCGTCGGGTGAATCCATTTGATTGGAAGCAGGGATTTCCAGAGG
>JBEKDW010000021.1:0-21579 GCA_050014155.1 Anaerolineales bacterium | reverse complement strand
TCGGCCAGGATTGCCGCATCTGATCGCGCTTGCGCGCGCTCCGCGCCTGGAAGAAAATACCCCCTCCGATGATCGCGATCGCCACTCCGATAAAAGCCAGGTTAGGTCCCACGGTTCCTCCTCCATCCGCTCTGGGAGCCGGACGTTTTAGATATTTGCGACCAGGAAGCCCACGGCGATCACCAGATACGCCCCGGGCCAAAGCAGGCTCATTCCAATCGCCAACAAGTTCGAGCGACCATAGATCAGGAGAAGCAACACCGTCGGGACCATAATGGGAAGACAGCCCAACACCCCGCCGATTGCCGCCGCCCATCGAAAATACCGGCTGCGGCGGGGGCGAACCACCCGCAGGACGGCCCGCGCTGCGATCGTTCCTACAAAAAAAGCTTCGAAGATCACAAAAAAACCCAGGACCGAAGTGAGCAGGGAACCCGCGCCGCAGATCACACCTGCCACGATGGGCGTTGTGATAAAGTCATACCAGTTCGCTGTTTCGAAAACCTTCTGCTGCTCGCGGACGCAGACTTTGCAGCGGTATCCCACCGGCGTAAGAATCGCGCAGGAGGTGCAGATCGGCCGGCCGCAGCGGTTGCACCGCAGCGTTGTGGAACGATTGGGATGAAACGCGCAAACCATCGGTTGGTCGGTCATCGCGGGAACGTCCGCATCGCTATCCTCCCGGCTGCGGGTTGCGATTCAAGCGGGTGGTAATGTTCCGGTAGAAATAACCGCGCCCCTGGACGCGCACGAAACGCACCGACCGGTCGGACACCCGGATGACCACGCGGTCCCCGTTCAACACCTCCGAATGATGGTGCCCGTCGCAGGAAAGCACCGCCGGGGATTCGGTATGTACTCGGATGACTACCTCGGCGCCTTCGGGCAACACCACCGCCCGCTCGACCGAGAGATGCGGAGCCACCGGAACCAGAAGGATGGCGTGCATTTCCGGGGGGAGGATCGGACCGCCGGCGGCCAGCGCGTACGCCGTGGAGCCTGTCGGCGTGGCGGCGATCAGGCCATCGGCGGCGTAGGTTGTCAGCGGCTGCCCGTCGACGCTTGTCTCTAACTGAACCAGCTTCATCCCGCCGCCGCGCGCGACGACGCATTCATTTAATACGTCCCACTCCCCCAGCGTCGCTCCCGCGCGTTCCTGCTTCACATGCAACATCATCCGGTGTTCGAACCAATACTCTCCGCGGCAGATTTTCTCCAGGCCGGGTTTCCAATCCCCCCGTTGCAATTCGGCCAGGAATCCCAACCTACCCAGATTGACTCCCAGAACGGGAATATTCTTCCTCGCGCAAACGTGGCTGACCCGCAGGATGGTGCCGTCTCCGCCCAATGCGATCGCCAGATCGTAGCGTCCAAGGTTTTCGATATAGGCGGGGTCCTTTTGCGAAAACAGGTCCGCCGCGCGTCCGTCGCCGCAGGCGCGGATGGTCGCGGCCATCTCCCGGGCGATGGGCTCCGCGTCGGCAATGCCTTCGTGGTAAACCAGCGCGACGTGCTGCGGGGCAGGATGGGCGGGTGAAGTATCCATAAGGAATACCGATTATAGCAGCACAGAAAAAAATTATCCGCTCAAGCGTTGATACAGCATTTGATACAGGGCGATTGAACCTGCGACGGCCGCATTCAGCGACGCAATGTTCCCGCGCATGGGAAGGCTGTACAGCATGTCGCAGGATTTGCGGACCAGCGGCCGCAACCCCTCGCCTTCGCTCCCGATTACCCAGGCCATGGGTCCGGTCAGATCGGCATCGAACAGCGGACGCGCGTCCGGGCCGGCATCCAATCCCGCCACCCAAATCCCACGTCGTTTAACCTCTTCGATCGCCTGGGCCAGATTGGATTGGGCGATCCGCAAATGTTCCACGGCCCCGGCCGATGCGTTGACCACTGCGGGCGTTATTCCGGCCGCACGCCGGAACGGCAGTAGGACTCCCGTGACGGCGGCCGCCTCCGCAGTCCGCAACAGCGAAGCCAGATTCTGCGGATCCTGGATTTGATCCAAGATCAGGAGCAATGCGGCGGGGCCTGCCTGCTCGCAATCCGCCAGAAGATCCGAGAATTCAATCAGCGGATATTCCCCGGCCTGGACGGCAACCCCCTGGTGATTTCCGCCGAGGCGATCCAGCACATCGCGGGTTACAACCTCGACTCGCAATTCCTTGCGGCGCGCCAGGGTCATAATCTCGGCAAGCACACCGTGCTCCTGCACACCCTTGGCAATCCGAAGCAGAAATACGGGCCGGCGTCCGGCCCGCAATACCTCGCGAACGGCCTGGCGCCCGTACAACCATTCCCGGTTCACGGATTCTCCGGAATGCCGGCCGCGTCGAGTAGAGTCCAGCGATGGCGCCGGTAGAGAATGACCGGTCCGGCCCCCCAGAAGACCAATCGATCGCCCATGCGTATGATGGAAACCGGCCGTCCGCTGGGAACATCATGCGAATCTAGAACTGCATACCACTGGTTGGGAATCATGTCCGTTCTATTGGATTTTCCAGGTCGTCCCGTCCTTGCCGTCCTCCAGGACGATTCCGATCTTGGCCAACCGGTTGCGGATCGAATCGGAGAGCGCCCATTCCTTCCGCGCCCGGGCTTCGTTCCGCAAATCCATCAGCAACCGGATCAGGGGGGATTCCCTGTCCCCGGATGCCGGCCTTTTCTTAGGCAGCACACCCAGCACGTCGCCGGCCAACTCCCGGTACAGGCGGGCGAAGGACTCCAGGTCCTCCCGGCCCGGGCCCTTCTCCATTCCCAGGCTGCTGTTGACCTCGCGGGTGAAATCAAAGAGCACCGCCAGGACCGCCGGAGCGTTGAAATCGTCGTCCATGGCCTCGCGGAACCGGCGCCGGACGTCCTCGACAAGCGTTGATGCCGCTGAGCTTATATCCACGCCTGCCGCCGGCAGCGCGGCCAACCGCTGGACCAGACCCTTGTACGGCCCGATCAGATGTTCCCAGCCGTGGCTGGCGCCGATCAGGGCGTCCTCGGAATAGTCGAGCGGACTCCGGTAGTGCCCGGAGAGAATGAAAAATCGAATCGCCTCCGGGTGGTATTTCGCGAGCGAATCCCGGATGGTGATGAAGTTGTTCAGGCTCTTGCTCATCTTCACTCCCCCAACCGTCAACGATCCGGTCAGCAGCCAGTACCTGGCGAACGGCTTTCCGGTCGCCGCCTCGGCCTGGGCGATCTCGCATTCGTTGTGCGGAAAAATGTTGTCGACTCCTCCGCCATGGATGTCGAAAGTTTCGCCCAGATACTTCGTGCTCATCGCGGAGCATTCGATATGCCAGCCCGGATATCCCCATCCCCAGGGGGATGGCCAGCGGAGAATATGTTCCGGGTCTGCTTTTTTCCATAGCGCGAAATCCTCGGCGTTTTTCTTTTCATCCCGGGATTCCACCCGCTGGCTTTCTTCCTGTTCCTCCAGCCGCCTTCCGGAAAATTTTCCGTACTCGGGGAAGGATCGCACGTTGAAATATACGGAACCGTTAACCTCATAGGCGTGTCCCGTTTCCAGAAGCCGCCGGATGAGTTCGATCTGTTCCGGGATGTGCGCCGACGCGCGCGGGGAAATATCCGGCCGTACCACTCCCAAAGAATCCATATCCTCGAAATATTCCCGTGTGTAGCGTTCCACGAGCTCCATCGGTTCGAGCCGTTCGCGGGCGGCGCCCTTGAGCACCCGGTCCTCCCCGCTATCCAGGAGATGCCCGACGTCGGTGATGTTCTGCACGTATCGCACGCGATAGCCCACGTAGCGAAGATAGCGGACGATGACGTCGAAGGAGACGTACGTTTTAGCATGTCCGATATGCGCGCTGGCGTAGACGGTGGGTCCGCAGACATAGATATGGACCTTGCCCTCCGCCAGCGGCACGAACGGTTCTAATTTCCGAGTGAGGCTGTTATAGACTATCAATGCCATAGCGGATCCTGTTTTGGATCGGATGACTAGCGAGAGGTTTCCGCGGGAGATGCTGCGGAGTTGTCAATTCGGGCGAAGATCATTCGTCCCGCCGAAGTTTGGAGGACTTTGGTGACCACAACCGAGACGGTTCGATCGACGTATCTCCGGCCGTCATCCACCACGACCATGGTGCCGTCTTCGAGGTACCCGACCCCTTGTCCCGGCTCCTTGCCTTCCTGGATGATATAGACGGAGAGCAACTCCCCCGGAAGAAAAATCACCCGGATCGCATTGGCCAGGTCGTTCAAATTAAGCACGGTCACTCCCTGGATTTCCGCCACCCGGTTGAGGTTGTAGTCGTTGGTCAGAATCGGGCAGTGCATTTGTTTGGCCAGAACGACAAGCTTCTCGTCCGTCTCGTGGACATCCTCCACATCCAGATCGGTGACGTGCAGTGGCGTTCGGGTGTCTTTTTTCAAGCGGTTGAGGATTTCCAGCCCACGCCGTCCGCGTTGATGGCGGATAGGGTCGGAAGAATCGGCAATATATTGCAATTCATTCAACACAAATCGGGGAAGGAGCATCGAGGATTGGAGAAAACCGGTGGCCGCCACGTCGGCAATTCGCCCGTCGATGATCACGCTGGTGTCCAATAGAATGGATCGTTTTTCTGCGGATGTGCCGGGAGATGTTCCCGATAGTCTGGCGCCAAAGATGGCAAAAATATCATCCTGGCGCATGACAAAAAGCGTAACGCTCAAGTAACAGAAAAGAATCGCTCCGACGAACGGGAGAAAATCACCGAAGGCTCCGGGTAGAAGAGAAAGCGGTAGTGAGGCCAACGCCCCGATGATTAATCCCACCACCAATCCGATTGTGGCGGCTGAAAGTGTGGTGGCCGGAAGTTGGGAGAGGGTTTTGCGAAATACACGAACCGGTCGCGTGGTCAGGTACGGGGTCAGGATAATGCCCGTCAACGCCCCCAGGGATGCAAATAAAGAAGCCCATTGCTCGCGAGACCCGTTGGCAAGGTCGGCCAATTTCACCCCGAGATAAAAACCGGGGACGGTAAGGACGACCATTCCCAACAAGCGGAGGAAGAATTCAATGCTCATATGGGACCCTGAAAAATAAAAGGCGAAAGCAGATGGCCGCTTTCGCCTAATACGCATCGATTCCCCGGTGGAAGAAAGAAGGGGATCAAGAGACCACGCCAAGACGAATAAAAAAATGCGATAAGGCCAACTGCATGGAAAACAGGAATGATGAGCAGATCATAGCACGCATGCATTGGAAAGTCAAAGCATTGATTGAAAAATCCCTTTTTTTCCGGGGTCCTGGATTAATCCGCAAGCCTTTGGCCGCCCATTGGGGGCTTTCAAATTATTGGCTCTGGTATACTTCGCAGCCGTCAAAGGAGATTTACCTTGCGATCGACAGGCTCTCTATTGCGGTGGTTTTCCATTGCGACGCTTCTGGCCACTGCCATCGTGATTCTCTATGAATTAGTCAGTTACAGCCGGGCGCGCACCCAAATCCCCCGGGGCACGACGATCGCGGGTCTCTCGGTGGGCGGGATGACTTCCCAGGAGGCGTCCCAACTGCTGCTTCAGATTTATAACCAGCAGATTGAAATCCGGTACAACGCCGACATTTTCTATATTACTCCTTCTCAGGTGGGTTTTATCCCGGATATTGCCAGCATGCTAGCGGGAGTTGATGTCTATCAAACCCAGCTTCCGTTTTGGGAGGGGTTCTGGGCCTTCCTTTGGAATTCCCCGGTCAAGGAACATTCGATCCCCATTGTTGCCGATTATTCGCGGACGCAATTGCAGGCACTGATGACGGACATCGCCGCGCGCTACGACCTGCCCCCCATCCCCCCGCAGCCGGAGACGGGGCAACCGTTTTTCACCCACGGCACGCCCGGAACGGTACTCGATCAGGAAAAAGGCGCCGAACTCATTGTCAAAGCTTTGTTCTCCCCCGAGAATCGGGAGGTGAACCTTCCCATCCTTTACAATCAGCGGAGTCTACCCTCCCTCCAATCGCTCGAATCATTGATAAAACAGATGACCGTCGTGAACAGCTTCAGCGGATTGATGGATGCGTTCATGGTTAATTTGCAGACCGGCGAGGATCTGCACATTATCTACTCCAATGGGCAGGATTATCCTCTTGAGCCCGACGTGGCGTTTACCGCCGTCAGCACCATCAAGATCCCCATTCTGCTCGCTACGTTCATGAATCTCACCGGTGTCCCGAATGCGGAAACCCAATCATGGCTTCAAGGAATGCTCGGGATCCAATCCGGCAACGACCCAGCTGATTGGCTGATGCAAAAACTGGACACCTCCACGGGTCCTTTGATCGTCACCCAAGATCTGTTCAACTTGGGCTTGAAAAATACCTTTATTGCCGGATATTTTAAATTGGGTTCGCGGTTGCTGAAACCGTTTCCAACCCTGGCCAATCAACGGACCGATATTCATACCGATCTGGACCCTTACAACCAGACCACTCCGGAGGATATGGGGCTGCTGATGGAGGACCTCTATCAGTGCACTCAGGGAGGCGGAACTCTCCTCATGATGTTCCCCAATAAAATCACCCCCGAAAAATGCAATCAAATGCTAGATCTCCTTTCGAAGGATAAAATCGGGGTGTTTATTCAAGGGGGGGTGCCTGAGGGAACCAAAGTAGTCCACAAACACGGTTGGGATCCCGGAATTTATCATACCTACGGCGACGTGGCGATCGTCTACACTCCGGGTGGAAATTACGTGTTGACGATTTTCATGTGGCAAAATAATTGGCTGGATTGGGATACCGGTTCGAAAACCATCGCGGACATCTCCAAAGCGGTATATAACTATTTCAATCCCCCCACCAGTTGACCGTACTCAAACCCAAGGCTTAGGCACTGCTGCGTGAAGGATATCCTCGAGAGTCGCATTCCAGCCGTTGGTTCCACGTGAAACAATCGCAAGCCTGGATCGGCGGGCGTTCCTTCCGCACATCCGATCCGGAGTAAAATCCGCTGTATCTATTTCCCGGGTACTAGATTCGACCATGGATAAACCCCCCGTTTGCGACTACGAAGGTTCCGACTACCAGAAAACCTTTTGGGATTCTGGCGGGCGCGAATACGAGGATCGATGTGAGGCTCTCGCCATTCGGAGGTTGCTCCCGAAAAAGGGTCGTCTGCTTTTAGAGGTGGGCGCCGGCGCCGGCCGGAATACGCTTCGGTACGGCGGATATGAAAGAATCGTGCTCCTGGACTATTCCCTGACCCAGCTTCAACAAGCCCGCGAAAGACTGGGAGGATCCGCGCGGTTTTTATACGTCGCCGCCAATGTCTACCAATTGCCGTTCGTTACGGGTTTGTTTGATTCCGCGACGATGATCCGCACCCTGCATCACTTGGCCAACCCCCTATTGGCTTTGAATGAGGTTCGCCGGGTTCTTGAGCCCGACGCCTTCTTCCTTTTGGAATACGCCAACAAGCTCAACCTGAAATCCATTTTCCGCTTCCTCTTGGGCCGGCAATCCTGGAGTCCTTTCTCCCTCGATCCGGTAGAGTATCTGCCCCTTAACTTCGATTTTCATCCCGTCCGCGTTCGGGAGTGGCTGGCATCCAGCGGCTTTTCCATCCTCCGCCTGGTCACCGTTTCACATTTCCGTATAGGATGGATCAAACGGGCGGTCCCTGCCCGGCTTTTGGCCAGGCTGGATTTTATACTCGGATATACGGGAGGATTTTTGCAGCTTTCCCCGAGCGTGTTCCTCCTGGCCCGGACCAATCCCGTCGGATCGGAATCGGAGTCCGGTTTTTTTCAATGCCCGCTTTGCCAGAACTCGGATTTACAGGAGATTGATGAGTCGGGAAACGCTTATTTGAAATGTGGGAATTGCCTTCGACTCTTCCCGATCCGTGGAGGAATCTACGATTTCAAGGAATCCTTCCCCGCCTGAGGCAGCCACTCCCAAATGAGATCCGCGATGTCATTCGCCGCCCGGGGTCGGGCGATCCGGAGACAGGCGGCTGCAGCGCTCTCTTTAAAACTCGGGTGGATGATCCACCGCCGGACGGCTTTGGCGGTTTTTTCGGCCCCGGGAGCCCAGCGACCGGCCCCTTCTTCCACTACATAACGCACGTTTCCATCTTCCTGCCCGGGGATCCGGCTGTACAAAACCATCGGTAATCCGGAAACCAATGCTTCGCTGATTGTCCCCGGCCCGGCTTTGGTCACCAGAATATCGGCGGCTTTCATGAAATCCGGCATCTCCTTGGTAAACCCGTAGATAAAAACCGGTATCTTCCAGGCTGCATTTTCCAAACGCTGCTTCAGTTTTTCATTCTTCCCCGCGATCACAGCGAGAGCGCATTCCGGATTTAGGGTCGCGATGCTTTGGGCAGTATCATAAAGGGGACCCATCCCTTCCCCTCCGCCGATGAGAAGGACCATTGGTCGATCCAAAGGCCACCCCAACCTTTTCCGGATTTCCATCTTATTCCCCGCTTGCAGAAATCTTTTCCCAACGGGAAGTCCAAGGAGTTTAACCTGATCGGTGGACAGTCCGCTCTTCAATGCATTCCTTCTGACTTCCTCCGTAGGAACAACGCATACATCCACCCGCCGATGGAACCAGTAATGGGGCGTGGTGACCAGATCTGTAACCACTGTAATAAACGGAGGCCGATATTTTCCCAGGGCTCGCAATACCGGTGCGTTAAACAGCGGATGGACGCACAGTACCAGATCCGCGGGATGTTCCCGGACAAGTTGTTTTGCCGCCGGCCGAACCCACGGCCAGACGGAATCCATCACCACCTCCGTCCGCCTCCGGCCGTCAAACATCCGGTAACCCAACCGCCACAGGTTGGGGAGCTTCACCATCGCCGGATACAGGTCCGGCATTCTATTTAAGGGATAGGGGGCGTAGGCTTTAAACACGTCGACCATATCCAAGGCAAACTCTCCGGAATGTTTTTCCTCCAGCACCTCGATTACGGCCTGGGCGGCGCTGCGATGCCCTCCTCCCGTGTCGGAAAAAAGAACCAGGATTTTAGGTGTGCGGTCCGGACGACTGAGTTTCATTCGAGCCTCGGATGACGATCGTTTTTATCCGCTTGGATAGATCGCGCCGCTGCAATAGTACCCGGTGCCCGCATCCTTTGCATTGGATGCCGATGTCCGCCCCCAACCGCACCACCTCCCATTCCTTGCTGCCGCAGGGGTGCGGTTTTCGTAATTGGACGATATCGCCCAACGCCAGATCCGGAAGCATAGGGTCATTATACCTACCCCAGGACCGGAAGGAAAAAACCGTCATGGTAGAATACCGACGCAAGCAAGGCAGGAGGTGCACGATGGACAATCAAAAGATCACCGGAACGTTTGCCGTTAAAAAAGGTATGGCGCAAATGCTCAAAGGCGGGGTCATCATGGATGTGGTGACGCCCGAGCACGCGAAAATTGCCGAAGCCGCCGGTGCCTGCGCCGTGATGGCCCTCGAAAGAGTCCCGGCCGATATCCGCGCCAACGGCGGTGTGGCCCGGATGAGCGATCCGGGATTGATCCAACAGATCATGGAATCCGTGACGATCCCGGTCATGGCCAAGTGCCGGATCGGACATTTCGTCGAAGCGCAAATCCTGGAAGCAATCGGCGTGGATTACATCGACGAGTCGGAAGTGTTGACTCCGGCCGACGAGGAACACCACATCTACAAGCACGATTTCAAGGTTCCCTTTGTATGCGGTGCGCGTAATCTGGGAGAAGCCCTGCGCCGGATCGGGGAAGGTGCCGCGATGATGCGAACCAAGGGCGAGGCCGGCACGGGGGATGTCGTCGAAGCTGTGCGGCATGCGCGCGCTGTACTGGGAGAGATCCGCAGGCTGCAAAATCTTCCCGATGAGGAACTGATGGCATACGCCAAATCCCTGGGCGCTCCCTACGAATTGGTGAAAGAGACCAGGACGCTTGGCCGGCTACCCGTCGTCAATTTCGCCGCTGGAGGAGTCGCTACTCCCGCTGACGCCGCACTGATGATGCAATTGGGAATGGACGGCGTGTTTGTGGGCTCCGGAATTTTTAAGTCCGGCGATCCTGCCAAACGGGCCGCAGCCATCGTCAAATCCGTCACTCATTTTCGCGATGCAAAAATCCTCGCCGAAGTCAGCCGGGATCTTGGGGAACCGATGGTTGGCCGGCAAATTTCCAACATTCCAAAGGAAGAACTCATCGCCGGCCGGGGTTGGTAATGGATCCGTCCTTTCGCGTGCGACCCGGCACCCTGGAGGATATCCCCGCCATCACCCGTCACCGCGTCGGGATGATGTTGGAAATGGGGTTGGCCACTCCCGACCAATGCGCGGTCTATGATCCGGAATTTCGCGTGTTTGTCCAAAGACAAATTTTAGCGGGGAATTTTAGATCCTTTCTCGCCGAAACGGAGGCGGGGCAGGTGTTGTCCGGCGGTGCGGTCTACATCGTTCCCTGGCCTGGAAATCCAACCGACCGTCTTCAAAAACGGGTATTTATCATCAACGTGTTCACCGAGCCGGAGTTTCGACGGCGCGGGATCGCCCGTGCGGTTGTCGGCGCCATGGTGGATTGGTGCCGCGCCCAAGGGTTCCATTCCGTCCGGCTGATGGCCAGCGATGGCGGCCGGCCGCTCTATCAATCGATGGGTTTTTTTCCGACCCGTGAAATGAAACTGGAACTCTGACCCATGAAGATCGGCGTACTCGCCCTGCAGGGCGACTTTTCGGAACACGTTTCTAAGCTCAGCTGCATCGGCGTCTCTCCCGTCGAAGTGCGGCTTCCCTCGGATCTCGAGGGGTTGTCCGGCGCGATCCTCCCGGGAGGCGAATCCACCACCTTCCGCAAATTAGCGGCGTCATATGGCCTGATCGAACCACTCCGCGCGTTCGGAAAGAATCATGGACTGTGGGGCACCTGTGCCGGCGCGATTGCCCTGGCCAAGCACATCGGGGGAGAGGACCCCATTCTCGGTCTGATGGACATCACCATCGAGCGGAATGCTTTCGGGCGCCAGGTGGACTCCTTCGAAACCGATCTGGATATTCCGGCGCTCTCCTCTCCAAACCTCGATTCGCACAGGCTCTTCCATGGCGTTTTTATCCGCTCCCCGATGATTCAAAAAACCGGCCCCGGTGTGGAAATCCTGGCCCGCCTTTCGGACGGGACGATCGTCGCCGCCCGCCAACGTCGATGGTTGGCGACCTGTTTTCATCCCGAATTGGTCGATGACGACCGACTGTACCGCCTTTTTCAGAATATGATCGCCTTATCCTAGTCCCATGGTCCATCCTTTTGACCTCCGCGATACACTTCTCATCCGGAAACTCGGCAACCGGGGAACCAGTTTCGACTCCAGGACCTACCTTACCCACGACCTGCATCCGTTGCGATATGCCACCTTGGCGGGATTGCTTCCCAATCTTTACCCGGAAACTCAAATCCTGGATCATCCGGGGGATGGCAGCGGCTTTGCGCAACTCAGCCATCGCAAAGGCTGTCCCTCTTCCCACCTCCGCTTCATCGCTCCGAAGGAGATTTTCGCGAACGGATCCGGATCGGAATTAATCGAGGCCCTGCTCGTTGAAGCCGGACGCCGGCAGGCGCAATATATCCTCGCGGAGGTGGAGGAAAATACGGAGGAATACGAATTCTTCCGCCGCGAGGGATTCACCATTTACGCCCGCCAGGAAATTTGGAAAGGCAGCCCATCGGTCCTGGAACACGATTCCCATCCGGAAGGGCTGCTCCGCTCCTTCCAACCCGGCGACTCGCCCGCCGCCCTTGGGCTATACTGTTCCGTGGTGCCGTCCCTGGTTTATCAAGTGGAAGGGTTTCCCAAAAGTCCCGAGGGCTGGATTCTTTATGAGGAAGGGGAATTGGTAGGGTTCTTCGGCGCGCTCTCCGGTCCGCTTGGCCTTCGGGTGGAGCCTATCTTCCATCCCGGCGCCCGCCACGTTTCTTCCTGGTTGGCCGCCTGGTTATCGGCGCCGGATTTTTCCGCCCAGCGGCCGGTGTACGTCTGTGTTCGTTCCTATCAAGACTGGGTCGGTCCCATTCTCCGGGATGTCGGGTTTTCCCTTTTGTGCCGGCAGGCTGTATTCTCCCGCCGCATCGTAGTGCCCGTCCCTGTTTTGGAAGCGATCCGTCTTTCCGTAAAGGAGAATCCCGCGCCCCAGGCCACCACCTACACGCCCGGCGCTTCCCATACCGCTTATGACCCCGCAACGTCGGATCACTGATAACCTCGACGTGATGTTGAGCGTGCTTCCGGATGGTATCAGCTTCGCGCTGCGCCAAGCCGGCCGCTGGGATATTCTCCAGGAAATCATTCTCGACCTGGGACGGGTTCCCACAGCGCGATATCTGGATTCGGAAACCGTGCTCGACGAGCATGAAGTGACGCGCGAGATCATCGATTACGTCGTCGGCCGGATCGGGGAGTTCGACGCCGACAACCGCGCCGGATTGGAACGGACGCTGCACCGCATTTCCGCCATCCGCAACCGGCGCGGCCATATCGTCGGCCTCACCTGCCGCGTCGGGCGCGCCGTGTATGGAACGATCGATATCATCCAGGATCTGGTGGAATCGGGGAAGAGCCTTTTGCTGCTCGGCCGTCCGGGGATCGGGAAGACCACCATGCTGCGCGAGGCGGCGCGGATACTCGCGGAAACCAAACGCGTCGTCATCGTCGACACCTCCAATGAAATCGGCGGCGACGGGGACGTGCCGCATCCGGCGGTCGGCCGGGCGCGGCGAATGCAGGTGCGTACCCCCTCGCTGCAGCACGAAGTGATGATCGAGGCCGTGGAAAATCACAACCCGGAAGTCATCGTCATCGACGAGATCGGGCGGGAATTGGAGGCGGCCGCGGCACGGACGATCGCGGAACGGGGCGTTCAGCTCATCGGCACCGCCCACGGCAATACCATCGACAACATCCTCCTCAACCCCACGCTGGCCGACCTGGTCGGCGGCATCGAATCCGTCACCCTCTCCGACGAGGAAGCCCACCGGCGAGGCACGCAAAAAACCGTCCTGGAACGTCGCGCTCCTCCGACATTTGAAATCCTGGTGGAAATCCAGGACCGCGAACGCCTCGCGGTCCATTACGATGTGGCCGCGTCGGTGGACGCCATCCTGCGCGGCCGCCCCCTGCCCCCGCAATTGCGATATTGCGACGAGAAGGGCGAGTTCCATAAAGAGACGGCCCCCCCGGCCGCCGCGGCCCAAGGTGCCCGCGAGCGCCCCCGGCGGGGCGCCGCCGCGGAAGCCTCTATGCCGTGGAACGGAGCGTCCCGGCAATATGAAGCCGGTCCGTCGCCCGACAGTCTGCCGTATTCGCCGACCCCGCCGCATATCCCGCCCTCCCGATCCCAGCCGATCCGTGTGTATCCCTACGGCGTTGCCCGCAACCGCCTGGAGCAGGCGGCGCGGTATCTCCAAGTGCCGGTGATGGTGGCAAGCGAACCGGGGGAGGCCGAAGCGGTGGTGACGATAAAATCGTATTACCGTCGCAGGGCGCAGTTGATCGAAGACGCCGAACGCGCCGGAAGGCCGATCTACGTGTTGCGCTCCAACACCGTCAACCAGATGGAGCAATTCCTTTCGGAACTATTCGACCTCGGACATACCTCGGCTTCCGGCAATTCCATGGATCGCGCCATGCAGGAGACGCAGGAGGCGATTAACGGCATTCTCAACGGGGGACGCTCGATCGACCTGAATCCCGCGTCCGCGTATATCCGCCGCCTGCAGCACCAGATGGCCCGCCAGTCGAATCTGCTATCGCAGTCCTTTGGAAAGGAGCCGCGCCGCCGCGTGCGGATTTATCGCAGCTAAATGACGCCGCCTAATACTCCGGGTTTGTTTATCACCCTCGAAGGCCCCGAGGGAAGCGGAAAATCCACCCACGCCCCGCGCCTGGCGGAATATGTGCGCAGCCTCGGACGCGATGTGCTGCTGACGCGCGAACCGGGCGGAACATCCATTGGGGATCAGATCCGATCCGTCCTGAACGACCATGCCAACGCGGCGATCAAGCCGAGCGCGGAGACCCTGCTGTTTTGTGCGTCGCGGGCGCAGCTGGTCAGCCAGATGATCCGTCCCCATCTGGAACGCGGCGGGACAGTGGTATGCGACCGATTCTCCGATTCGACGATGGCTTATCAGGGATACGGACATGGTTTGGATCGCAGTGTTTTGCTTTCCATCTGCGATTTCGCCTCCGGGCAGCTAAAACCCGACATGACGCTGCTTCTGGATCTGCCGGTGGAAATCGGCCTGGCCCGCCGTCGGCATGGAAAGGGCGATTGGAATCGCCTGGATGCGTTGGAAGTGGATTTCCATCAGAGAGTGCGTCAGGGATATCTAGAACTGGCGCGCCAGGAACCTTCTCGTTGGATTCGGATCGACGCGGAAAAAGAGGAGGAGGACGTCTGGTCGCAAATTCTTAATGCAGTGACGTCCCGGATCGGATCCGGGAAAGACAATTGCTAGTCTTCCCAATCTTCCGGACCGCTGGAGTCGGGATCGCCCCCCAGGCCCGGCATCGATTGGTCGATCTCTTCCGGGCTTTCTCCGGCCTCGAGTCGGTCGACGGCTTCGCCGAATTCCGGCCCCATCTCCTCGCCGAGCTCGCCACCCATGCGGCGCATCATTTTCGCCATCGAGCGAGGATCTTTTTCATCGACGTCTCCCCAGGCGGAAGGGTCCGAAAGTGTTTCCAGACGGCTTTCTTCGGAACGGGCGAAACGGGTGCGCGAAATCAACCGTTGAAGCCGCGTCCCGCCGCATTCCGGACAGACGGGTTGAATTTTTCCATAGTCCGAGAAGGATTGGACCACCGTAACCCGGTGCCGGCAATCTAAACAACGATAATCGTATGCGGGCATGAAACGCCTCCACTTTCAGTCGATCGGTTGCGGATATTATAGCAAGAGGTAACCATGGTCAACGATTTTTTTAACCCGACATTTTCCCCTCTTTTGATAGTGCTCTCCGGAACGGCAGGAGCCGGCAAGGATAGCGTCATCCGCCGGATGCGGGAACGGGGTGTCCCCTTCGAATTCATCGTTACCGCCACCTCGCGGCCGCCCCGCCCGGGGGAACAAAACGGACGGGATTATCTTTTCCTTTCGGCCGCGGAATTCCAGACGATGATCCGTAACGACGAATTGCTGGAACACGCGGTTGTCTACAATCAGCATAAGGGCATTCCGAAGAAGCCTGTGCTTGAGGCGCTAGTGTCCGGACGGGACGTCTTGCTTCGCGTCGACGTGCAGGGTGCGGCCACCATCCGGCGGCAGTATCCGCAGGCGGTTACGATATTTTTATGCGCGTCCTCCAAGGAGGAACTCACCCGGCGGCTGCTTCGGCGGGGCGCCGATTCCACGGAGCAAGTGGCTCTGCGTTTGCGTACGGCGCTTGAGGAAATGAATCGAGTGCCGGATTTCGACTACCGGGTTGTCAATGCGGACGGCGGATTGGATGAAGCCGTCGATGCGATGATCGCCATCTTGCGCGCCGAGCATGCCCGCGCCACGCCGAGAAAGCCTATTTCATGATCCAGCCCGCGGATATCGCCTCCCCGCCGCGACCACGCGCCATTCCATTGCCGGGCGCGCGCCCAATCTACACCTACGTGATCATTGCGGTTACGACGCTGGTTTTTATCGGCCAATTGATCTTCGGCGATTCCTTCACGTTCTACGGCTTAAAGATAAACGGCGCTGTACAACATCGGTTTGCAAATCGAACGGCCGCTGGGGTACGCCCGGTTTCTGATGATTTACTTTTTTTCGGGCATCGCCGGAGTGTTTGCCAGTTTCCTGTTTACGGCGACGCCTTCTCTGGGGGCATCGGGCGCCATTTTCGGTCTGATCGGTGCCCTGGCGGTATTTTTGTACCGGCATTACCGCCTGTTCGGTGTAGCCGGCCGAAATATGTTGTACAACGTTGTGTTCATCATTATCATCAATCTGGTTATCAGCGTCTCCGTGCCCGAGATCGATCTCTGGGGTCATGTTGGCGGGTTGGTTACCGGTTCCGCCTTGGCGTGGTTGTTGGCGCCGGTGTGGAAAATCCAAGTCGATCCGTTTACCGGCAATCCGATCGCCGTGGATCACAATCCATTATCGCGGCGAATCCCTCTGGCATTTCTCATCCTTCTGATAGCATGCATCTTGACTCTGTGGTTGGGTGTGCGATAAGCGTATAATGTCCCGCCAGGAGACCCATGGCACCGACAATCGGCCTGCGGCATCCAAGATGGTACATATTATTCCTGCTGATTGATTTTGCAGGATTGTTTTTATTTTTTCTTGGGTTTCAACCCGGCTTTTTCGGATTGGACCGGTCACATGTTATGGGATATCTTCAAGCGATCGTATTTCTCATCGGCCTGGGTTTAATTGTAATCTGCACTTACGCCATCCAATCCCTGCTGCGGCCATCCGGCCAACCCCTGACGATCCGTGAGGATATCGGGATCCGCTTGTCTGCGACGGGGTATGTGCTCTTTGCGGTTTCTGCCACCGCGGATTTAATTGGGCTGGGAAGCCATCCCCTGCCGGGCGCCCCGTATGTCGGGACGCTGCAAAGCATCGGCTTGCTTATTAGCACGGCGATCATCCTCCTGGGATTTATCATGTACCATCCCCGGAAAGCCAAGATTCATCCTCCCGCCGGCTAGGAACGCATATTTTTTCGGGGAATTTTTCTTTTGCCATTAAATCCCCCTCCCGTGCCGTTTTTCCCACGATTAGAATTAACAGTAGAATAACTTTCGGCCTCCGGTCCCCGCATGCTGATATCATCGCCGGTGGATCCTGGAAAATCTCGAAAAGAGATCCAATCTACGGGTGGAAAAATGCCTGATCGTGAAACAAACTGGATCATCGTCCGGGGCGCCCGGGAACACAATCTCAAAAATCTTCATCTTAAAATCCCGCGCGACAAACTGATCGTCTTTACCGGCGTCTCCGGTTCCGGAAAATCCTCGCTGGCGTTTGACACGCTCTACGCCGAAGGCCAGCGCAGGTACGTGGAGTCCCTCTCCGCCTATGCCAGGCAGTTCCTGGGGCAGATGGAAAAACCCCATGTCGACTACATCGGGGGTTTGAGCCCGGCAATCGCCATCGAACAGAAAGCGGCTTCGAAAAATCCGCGCTCCACCGTCGGAACGGTTACTGAGATCAGCGATTATTTGCGGGTTCTGTTTGCGCGCACGGGCACCCCGCACTGCCCGCAATGCGGCCGCCCGGTGACCCGTCAGACCTCGACCCAAATCGTCGATCAGATCCTTGCCTTGCGCCCGGGCACGAAGATTCTTCTCCTGGCCCCCGTCGTCCGCAAACGCAAAGGCACCCACGAGGACGTCCTATTGGAAGCCCGGGCTACCGGATTCCAACGGGCGAGGGTAAACGGCGTGGTGGTTGATCTGGATCAACCGATCCGCCTGGCCAAGACCCGCAAACACGATATCGAAATTGTCATCGACCGGCTCGTCATTCCACCTCCGGGCGATCCGGATTTTCGTGCCCGGCTGGCGGATTCGGTGGAAACCGCCTTGCGCGCAGGGGATGGAATCGTCCGAATTTCCCTAGGGGATCGCAAGGAAATGGAATTAAGCGAGCAGAATGCCTGTCCGCACTGCGGAATATCATTTCCCGAATTATCTCCGCCCATGTTTTCCTTTAATTCCCCGCTGGGGATGTGTCCGGACTGCAACGGACTAGGGCAGAAATATACGTTCGATCCGGAGAAATTCGTATTTCCGGAAAAATCCATCTCCGACGGCGCCGTCCGCGCCTGGGGCCCTCTGAAAACGTCGCGAACCGCCCGCATGGTCGCCGTGAACTTTGCCCGCCATTACAAATTTTCGCTGGACACCCCCTGGCAGGATCTTCCGGAGAAAGCCAGGAACGGAATTCTTCAAGGTGACGAGCATGTCCGCGTGCGATGGGAATGGGGCAACGAGAAAGGCGGGCAGGGATCGTGGGAATCCACCTACGAAGGCGTCATTCCTTCCACAGCGCGCCGGTATCATCAGACCCAATCGGAAGGCATGCGGGAATGGTATTCCCAATTCATGTCGTATCAGAATTGCGCCACCTGCCACGGCTCCCGTTTGCGCCCCGAAGCGGCATCCGTTCGTTTCTCCGGAAAAACCATCGTCGAAGTTCATGCGATGTCCATCACCGAAGCGTTGCACTTCTTTTCCGGTTTGTCCCTCTCGCCCGAACAAAAAGCGATTGCCGAAGAGATACTCAAGGAGATCACCGCCCGGTTGGAGTTCCTGTTGAACGTGGGGCTCCACTATCTCACCCTGGACCGGTCAGCCCCGTCGCTTTCCGGCGGGGAAGGCCAACGGATCCGGCTGGCATCGCAAATCGGCTCCGGTCTGGTGGGCGTCTTATATATTTTGGACGAACCCTCGATCGGATTGCACGCCAGGGATAACCGGCGGTTGCTAGACTCGCTTATCCGCTTGCGGGATTTGGGCAATACGGTCATCGTGGTGGAACATGACCGGGAAACAATCGAATCCGCCGACCACGTCGTCGACTTCGGCCCGGGGGCAGGCGCGCTGGGCGGGCAGGTCGTGGCGTCGGGTCCCCCGGAGGACATTGCGAAAAATCCGTCCTCGCTTACCGGAAAATATCTGAGTGGTGAGCTGGTAGTTGCCGCCGGAACGCGCCAAGCGGAAAGCCGCAACGGGCGCCGATCCACCAACGGCCACTGGCTGACCATTCACGGCGCACGGCATAACAATCTAAAGGATATCGACGTCCGTTTTCCGGCGGGAGTATTTACTTGCGTCACCGGCGTGTCGGGGTCCGGAAAATCCTCACTGATCGCGGAGACACTGTATCCGGCGATGGCCGCCAGGCTCCACGGTGCCTTGGTCAAGCCGGGCGCGTTTCGTAAAATTACGGGGTTGCAATATTACGATAAGGTCATCAATATCACCCAGGATCCGATCGGCCGGACGCCGCGATCTAACCCCGCTACCTACATCGGAGTCTACGACGATATCCGCGACGTATTCGCCCAAGTGCCTGAATCCAAAGCCCGGGGTTACGCGGCCGGAAGATTTTCATTCAACGTGCATGGCGGCCGCTGCGAAGCTTGCAAAGGGCACGGGCAGAAGTGCGTGGAAATGCATTTCCTTCCGGATGTTTGGATCACCTGCGATGCATGCAAAGGTACACGGTTTAATCGCGAGACGCTCCAGGTGAAGTTCAAGGGGCATTCGATTTCCGAGGTGCTGGCGATGGATGTTAAAGAAGCCCTTGAACTTTTCGGGGCTTTTCCCGGAATCTCCCGCCTTCTGGGCACTTTGAATGACGTCGGATTGGAATACGTCAAATTGGGGCAATCAGCTACCACGCTTTCGGGAGGCGAGGCGCAACGCGTCAAACTTGCCAAAGAATTAAGCAAGAAATCCACAGGTCGTACGATGTATATCCTCGACGAGCCGACCACCGGTCTGCATTTTGCCGATATTCAGAAGTTGCTGGATGTACTGCACCGGTTGACCGACGAAGGGAATACCGTCATCGTCATCGAACACAACCTGGATGTGATCAAAACCGCGGATTGGATCGTCGATTTGGGACCCGAGGGCGGATTGAGGGGAGGTGAAATAGTGGCATTTGGAACCCCGGAAGAAGTTGCGGAAGCCGACAACTCTTTTACCGGTGTCGCACTGCGTTCGATCCTTCCGCTCCGCGCGTAGTAGAATTTGACAATTCTCAGGTTTTATCCTATACTCTGATTATCCTTTCGATTGGAGGCAATACCGCCATGAGCGGTGTCGATCGAAAATTCTGTTAAACCATTCTCAGGCACGGGGCCTTGCGCTACCGTGCCTTTTTTTTCCAAGGAGACTGCCTATGGACTACGGGATGATCGGAAAAATTGAAAAGGCCAAGCGGTATGCCGAGGAACCGGATCGTTTTCAATTCGATGAGTTTAGCATCACTTTTCGCGGCGATAATAACAACCATCAAATTCGATTTGACCAGGGAAAATGGCAATGCGATTGTGATTTCTTTCATCTCCGCGGCGTTTGCTGCCATTCAATGGCTCTGGAGCGGATTCTGGAGCATATGCTGACGGTGCCATCTCCCGTATAATCCATCCACAATACCCCAGGTTCGAAGGATTTCTCTGGGCATCCCCGTCCACGCCGGATATTCATCCGCGCAATCTTGTCCGCGTAACTATTCCGCGCTGACTCCCGTAATGATGTCGTCCTCCGGCATTCGTGTTCCAGGGTATTATGCTAGAATTTCCTACCGGACGATCTTATGATTATCCTTCTGATTATTTTCCTGTTGTTGATCGGCGCCGTTGCAATCTACCTTCTTCCCCCGGAAAAACGCAACCTGCGGATCATCGCCTCGTTGCTCCCCGTGGCGGCTTTGGGAATCCTCCTTGCCCCGATTTCTCTCCCGCCTTCTTTCTCGATTTCCTGGCTGCCCGTGCAATTATTTCCAGAACAACCTCTCTTTCGCGCCGACCTGGTCGGCATATCTTTTTCCGTTTATCTCTGCTGCCTATTGATTGCCATAGAATGGACCCGTCCTCTGCGCCGCAGCCCCGTAAGGATCGCTCGCGCCATGGTTTATCTATTGACGATCTCGGGGATAATTGCATTTTCCGCTTCCAATATCCTCTCGACAGCCGTCTCCTGGGCTTGGATCGATTTTCTCTCCTTTTTCGCCGTTCTGGTACTGAACCGGTCGGTGGAGATTAATGCGCACGGAATCGCCTCGTCCATCCATAATTCGTTGAGCATCCTCGCCATCAACTTGCTCGGGACAATTCTGGTTTTATTCCCCGTCCTTCATACATCCCACGCATCCCTGATGGATTGGTCCCTGGTCTGGGAGCAAAACCCTTCCGGGTTGTCGCTATTTCTCTTTCTCGCCGGCGTCACATTGCGATTGGTGATTGCCCCATTGCAATTCACGTATTCCCGTTCGAAATCCGGGTCAGCCGGAGCGGAGATTCTGCTGCGTATCCTTCCCTCCGCCGCCGTTTTATCCCTCCTGGCCAAAGCGTGGCCTCCGCAACTTACTTTAGGCTCCGGAAATATGCTTTCCGCCTGGGCATACCTCTTTTTTGCGTTAGTCGTCCTCATGGCCGGATTGCAATGGTGGATTGCTTCCTCTTCCTTTGAGCGCCGTGAGATATTTTGCTTTCTCATCCCAATCTTCGCGTTGCAGACAGCCTTTTTTTCCTCAACGGTGGATCGCCTTTTCCTTGCCTCCGGCGGGATTCTGATTTTAGGTGTGGGATTGATTTTTTTGTACTCCGGATTTCTCCCCCATCGGCGCTGGTTATCCGCTTTTCTTGTCCTTTGGGCGGTCGTTTTTGCCGGAGTTCCCCTCTCGCCAATGTCGCAATGGATCGTGCATGTCTATTCCGGTGTTTTGTCGCCGGTTTCGCTGGCCACCATCTTGCCATTACTGCTCGTCCATATCTTGATTCTCAGTTCCATATTGCGGCTTGCCATTGAGTCGGTTGAGGAATTCCCATCGAATGAACCGCTCTTTCTCTTCCTGTATTCTCTGGGAATGCTTGTTTGTTTGA
>JBEKDW010000020.1:0-15901 GCA_050014155.1 Anaerolineales bacterium | reverse complement strand
ACACAGCCATGTCCGGCAATCTCTGTCGCTGCGGCACTTTCCGGCGCCGCCGACGGTTAATCCCACTTGCGGAACAGTGAGGATTCAAGTAAACTTTATGAAATTCTGTTCTGGGGGGGTGGTGAGATGACCAGCGGACGCGAAAAAGCACTCGAATCGGCAATATTGGAACTCAAGAAAAAATTCGGAGACGGCACAATCATGCGTCTCGGCGATGCGACGCACCTTGCGGTGGAGGTGATCCCCACCGGTTCCCTGGCGCTGGATATCGCCCTGGGCGTGGGCGGAATTCCGCGCGGCCGGGTGACGGAAATCTACGGTCCGGAATCGTCGGGCAAGACAACGCTCTGCCAGCATATCGTCGCCGAAACGCAAAAAAAGGGCGGGATGGCCGCCTACATCGACATGGAACACGCGCTGGACCCGTCCTACGCCGCCAAGTGCGGGGTTAATACCGACGCCTTATACGTCTCGCAGCCGGATACCGGCGAACAGGCGCTGGCCATCGCCGAAACGCTGATCCGCTCCGGCGCGGTGGACGTGGTGATTGTGGATTCGGTCGCCGCGCTCGTTCCGCGGGCGGAGATCGAAGGCGACATGGGCGACGCCACAATGGGCATGATGGCGCGCCTCATGAGCCAGGCCCTGCGCAAGCTCTCCGCCGCCATCCGCCAGACCAACACGGTGATGATCTTCACCAACCAGTTGCGCCAGAAGATCGGCGTGATGTTCGGCAACCCCGAAACAACCACCGGCGGGATGGCGCTCAAATTCTACGCCTCGGTGCGGCTCGACGTCCGCCGGGTGCAATCCATCAAGGTGGGCGCCGAAGTGGTGGGCAGCCGCACCCGCGTGCGAGTGGTCAAGAACAAGGTCGCCCCGCCCTTCCGCGAGGCCGAGTTCGACATCATGTACAATGAAGGTATCTCCAAGACCGGCGACTTGATCGACATCGGCACCGCGCTTGGATTGATCGTCAAACGCGGCGCGTTCTTCTCGTTCCAGGATACGCGCATCGGACAGGGACGGGAAAACGCCAAACAGTACCTGAAGGAGCATCCGGAACTCACCGACCTGCTGGATAAGGTCATCCGCGAAAAGACCCTGACCGGCGTGCCGGTGGATGTATCCTCTTCCACGGAGGAAGAGGAAGAAGCGGATGCGGAAGCCTAGGCGGTTTTCGCCCGGGCCGGCAACAGAACAATTTTGCGTGGAGGCTAGACCGGAGAGGATCTGCGTTCCGGCCACTCTCCACGGGCTACGGACTGTCGACAAAGTTTTTTGGAACCCTCCCGCGGAGGTGCGGGTGATGCCATCCAGGCATATACCGCTGGACTTCGCAATATGTTGTCACCGGTCGTTCTTCCCAAACATCTCAAACCGGCTTTGGGCGGGCGACGCACCTCCCTGCTTCGTTCCGATCGGTTAGGCTTTCGCTAACCGGGAGTTCCCATTCCGCTTTGTTCCGTCTTTAGGCAGCCGTAGCCCATCCTGGGTACGGCTGTTTTTGATTCGAGGGAGTGATGCCGGGTATTATCGCCGCCCTCCGCCTGCAGCGGAACGGCCGGAAGGTGACGGTGGAAATGGTCGGGGCGGAATCGTTTTCGCTCTCGCTGCCCCTCGCCGACGGCTTGCATCCCGGTCAGGCGCTGGAGGAATCGGCGATCGAGGAATTGACCGGCCGGGAGCGCCTCGAAACCGTCTACCACCGCTGTCTGTCTTTGATCGCCCGCCGTCCCCGCTCGCGGACGGAACTCGAACGGTATCTTCGCGCGCGGAAAACGGAGGACGAAGCGGCGCAGGAAGTGTTGCGGCGCCTGGCCGAGCGCGGACTGCTCGACGACCGCGACTTCGCGCGCCAGTGGGTGGAAAACCGGCAGGCGTTCCGGCCGCGCTCGCGGTGCGCCCTGCAGGCCGAACTCCGCAGACTGGGCGTGGCCGAACCGGACGCCCGGGACGCGCTCTCGAGCGTCCGCGAGAACGACGCGGCGCTGACTGCCGCGCGAAAAAAAGCGGCGCGATTGTATTCTTCGGTCCGGGGAACTCCGAAACCCCGGCAAACCTTCGAAAATAAGATGACGGCTTTTTTGGCGTCGCGCGGATTTGATTTTGACCTCTCGCGGGAGACGGCCCGGACGGTATGGCAGGACACGGCCGATCCGGCCCGGCACGAGGGTGAAGCTTAAACGATATATCGAGGAGGTTAAGCAATGGGTGATATCTCTTTGGTCCTTACGATAGTGTTTGTTGCCGCGGGCATTGTGCTTGGAGTAATTCTTGGATTCGCCGTCCGCCACATGATGGCGGCCCAGCGGATGACCGCGGAGAAAACCACAATCGAGCAGATGAGAGCCGCCGCGGAAGCTCACGCGCGCCAGATCGAAGTGCAGGCCAAGGACTCCGCGCTGAAGGTGCGCGACGGCGCGGAAGAGGAAAATCGCCGGCGCAGGGCGGACCTGGCCAACGAAGAGGAGCGGCTGAACCGCCGGCGCACGGAAGTGGACCGGCGCATGGAGCGTCAGGAACAACGCGAACAGATGCTCAACAAACGCCAGAGCGCGCTGGACCGGCGCACCGGTGAATTGGAAAAAGTGCACGCCGAACGGCTGGCGGAACTGCAGAAAGTGGCCGGCATGACCGTGGAGGAAGCGCGCGGCGTCCTGCTGGCGGACGTGGAAAAAGAATCGCGCGCGGATATGGCTCGCACGATCCGCCAGATCGAGGACGAGGCGCGCCAGGAAGGCGAACGCCGCGCCCGCGAGCTGGTGGCCGACGCCATCCAGCGCGTAGCCTCGGATCACGTCTCGGAGGTGGCAGTGTCGGTTGTCCCGCTGCCCAGTGAGGAGATGAAAGGCCGGATCATCGGCCGCAACGGCCGGAACATCCGCGCGTTCGAGCAGGCGGCCGGCGTGGACGTGATCGTCGACGACACGCCCGAGGCGGTGACGATCTCCTCCTTCGATCCGATCCGCCGCGAGGTGGCCCGCCGCTCGCTGGCCAAGCTCATTCTCGACGGGCGCATCCATCCGGCGCACATCGAAAAGGTGCTCGAAGATTCCCGGAAGGAGGTGGACAAGGTTGTCATGGAGGAAGGCGAGCGGGCCTCCTTTGAAACCGGCGTCCCGGGGCTGCATCCGGAAATTCTCAAGAAGCTCGGCACCCTCAAGTTCCGCACTTCCTACGGTCAGGAACAGCTTTCCCACGCGATCGAAACCGCGCTGTTGGCCGGCGTGATCGCCGCGGAGCTTGGCGCCGACGTGGCGGCGGCCAAGGCTGGCGGATTGCTCCACGATCTGGGCAAGGCGATGGATCACGATGTGGAAGGCACGCACGCGGCGATCGGCGCGGACTTCGTCAAGCGCCACGGGGTGCCGGAGAAGATCGTCAACATCATCGCCGCGCATCACCACGAATCAGAGCAGGAAAGCGTCGAGGCGGTGATCGTCGAGGCGGCCGACGCGATTTCCGGTGCGCGGCCCGGCGCCCGGCGCGAGAACCTCGAGCAGTACGTCAAGCGCATCCGCACTCTGGAAGAGATCGCCCTTTCCTTCGAGGGAGTGGCAGAGGCGTACGCGCTGCAGGCTGGCCGCGAAGTGCGCATCATCGTCCGGCCGGAGAATTTGGACGACCTGGCGTCGGTGCGGCTGGCGCGCGACGTAGCCCGCAAAGTCGAGGAAGGATTGCAATATCCGGGGCAGATTAAGGTGACCGTCATCCGGGAAACCCGGGCGGTGGATTACGCGAAATAACGATATCTAATTACTGTAGCCGCGATCGAAAAAATATTGTAGCCGGGATCGCCGATCCCGGCTACATTTTTACCAAATACGTTTGCAAGGATTGCCGATCGCGGCTACTGATTTTTTGGCGGTTCCACTTTTTTCTCGTTCGCTTCCAACACCTTGCGTACCGCTTGCAGTAACGTGCTCAGCCGGACCGGTTTCATCAGGAATCCGTCGCCGAGGATTCGGCTGGTCACCTGATCCTCGGGCGAACCGCGCGCGGAGAAAAACAGAATCGGCGGAGGATCCGCCATCGTGGTCTTTAACCTCTGGGCGACGGTAAAGCCATCCATATCCGGAAGCATAATATCCAGCAGGATAGCATCCGGGCGCTTCTTGGCGATTTGTACGAGCGCTTCTGCCCCCCGCTCAACGGGCAGCACCTGATAGCCGGCGCGGCTCAGAATGAGCGTCACCAGCTTCAGGGTGTCGGCATCGTCTTCCACAACCAGCACATCCGCCATACGACAATTTCCTCCCTCACAAAGTTTCATCGGCCCCGGCGACCCACGGGGAGACCCGACGAATCGTCCCTATTTTATTCATATACCGGCAAATGCGCCAGCGCGGTTTGTCCTTATCTCCCCGCAGAATGTCATGAATCTCCGTCCGGACGCCCTTTTTCTATTGTAAATACCAGGCTTCCCACCACCATCCCAGCCCGCTGTCGGAGGATCCGACCTCGGGAATCTTCATGGGATCCGCCGACCTTCCGAAGATACGGGGCGCCGTCCAGGCGAAGCATTCTCCGTTCCGCCAAGTAAACCATCCGTAGGATTCCGCCATCCGAGTCGATTCTTCCCCGCCCGTGGTGAGAAATCCGCCGCCGACGGCGACCGGCGCGTCGCTGGAAGCGCAATCCACCTCGCGCCACCCCTCCGCGATCACAACATGCGGCTTGGGTTTCGGATTCAGCAAGTCGGGCGGCAGGCGGTTCGGTTCGCCCGGCGTCGGCGGGAAGCCGAGTCGCAGTTTGCCTTCCCCGTCCGGGAAGCGGTCCCACCCGCTGTCGGGCCAGCGCGTGCGGGTGTACAGCATGCCATCCACGGGGCGGCCATCCGGCGCGAGGAGCCACACCCCGTCGCCCTCGTCATTGAGCGCAAGATGCGTCTGGCTACGGAAGAACACGAGGTACTCCTTCGGATGAATCATAGTTCCGGGATGGATCACGTACCGCCGGCTTCCACCGCTGAGCGCGTCGTCGAGCATCCATCCTCCCAAATCGACCGGGATGGAATTGGTGTTGAGCAGTTCGATGAACTCGTCGTAATAATCGATGCTCCCGTCATGGTTCCAGTCGCTGCCGGGCTTGGGAACAAACTCATTGATCAGGACTCCCTTTGGGATTCGGGTGGCCGTCGGGGTGGGGAACAGCGCGCTATTGGCCCGTCCTGGCGTGCCGCGGATAGGCTCGCCGCGCGCATCGCGGCCACACATGACCCAACCGGTATTGGTCATCCAGGAAGGCGGGTCGATGGTTGCTCGCTCCATGCTGGCGTACACCGGAGACGCGGCGCCCGCCGGCCAGCGTGCACCGCCCGCGCTGTCGATGACGTTCCCAGCCGGATCCCAGAGGCGCAGCTCCTCCCCCGAATTCGATAGCGTTCCGGTATAGAGCTGACTTGCGGTAAGATCGCTCACCGATTCATCGCCGCCGCGCTCGAGAAGAAAATATTCGCCCGGCCCAATCGATCCCTCCAAATGAATTTCGATGTCGTTTCCATCGGTGAGCACCCAACCGTCCAGAGGAATCGATTCCGAACCCGGATTCCAAAGTTCGATCCACTCGTCGTCGGCCGAGGCCGCCGTGCCGGCCCATGCCACTTCATTAATAATTACGGAGTACGACGGATAGGAAATGAGTGCGGTAGTGGGAGTGGGAGTCGTCGTCGGAGTGCGGGTCGGGGTAACTTCCCCGCAATGACCTGAGAAGGCGGATCGCGGCGTGCCGTTGATCGGATTCCCCGCTGCGTCCGCGCCGTTCCGGTGCAGCCCGTCGTTCGAGCACCAGGAGGAATCGGATTCCGCGCCGCCCGATACGTGTTCCATGCTGAGGGGGACAGGCGCGGAGGAACCAGCGGGCCAGGGTCCACCGTCGCCGTTGGCAGTGTCGATCATGCGGCCGGATGGATCCAAAAGCTGGAGAATTTCTCCGCCGTTGGAAAGGCCGCCGGTGTAAATCTGGTCTGCCGCAATATCGCTCACCGTGCCGTCATCGGTGCGTTCCAGGAGAAAAAATCCGTCCGGCTCGATCACCCCGCCGAGCGCGATATGAATGTCGCCGCCGTCGGTCAGTGTCCAACCGGAAAGGTCAATCGGCGCGGAGAGGGGGTTCCAAAGTTCGATCCACTCGTCGGAGGAAGATGCGGCCGTGCCCGCCCAGGCCACCTCGCTGATGATCACACTTTGGGGATCATAGGGTGCGGTGGTTGGGGTTGTTGTCGGCGTACCCGTCTCCGTGGCGGTTCCGGTGCCGGTGAGCGTCGGCGTGGATGTGGAAGTGCGGTTCGGAGTCCGGCTGGGAGTCGGCACGGCGCAAAAACCGGAGAAGGATTGGCGGGGAGTTCCGTGGATCGGATTGCCGCCTGCGTCCAATCCGCTTCGGTGTACGCCGTCGTTGGTGCACCACGAAGAATCCGAAGCGGAACCGTCGCCCGTGCGTTCCATCGCCGCAGCCGATGCCGCTTGTCCTGCCGGCCACGGTCCGCCGTCGCCGTTTGCGGAATCCGCAATCTTCCCCGTCGGATCATACAGAAAGAGCGACTCACCGGAATTCGAAAGCGCCCCCGTGTATATCCGGTCGGCCGGTATGTCGCTGACGGTGGTATCGTCGCTGCGCTCCAAAAGATAGAACCCGCCGGCGCCGATGGTTCCTCCCAGGTCGGCGTGGATATCTCCTCCGTCGGTAAGCATCCAGCTTGTCAGGTCCACGTCGGCCGCACCCGGATTCCAAAGTTCGATCCACTCATCGGAAGAAGAAGCAGCCGTGCCTGCCCAAGCCACCTCGCTGATCACCACCCACGGCGGAGCGGCCGGTGCTGTCGGAGTATTCGTCGCCGTCATGGTTCCCGTCGGTGTTTCGGTCGGCGATTCGGAGGATGTTTCCGTAAGCGTTGGAGCCAACGTTTCCGTAATAGTTTCCGACCGGGTCGCTTCGATCGCATCGGTGAGGGTTTCGGTTTCCGTCAGCGCCGCCCACACCGTCTCGGTCGGAGTCCAGGTCTCCGGCGGAGATTCTGTCTCCGTTTCCGTTTCGGTGGGAGTGGGAAAGAAAAAATCCGAAACGGTCGGCGTTGCCGATTCCGTCTCGGATTCCTGTGGCAGAGTTCGTATCGAAGCAGTAAAGGCGCTCAGCAGCAAACAAAAAACCAGCGCCGATAGAAAATATCCTCCCCCTCGCTTCATACCATCCCCCTTTCATCGATCCGGCCTTTTTTACCGAATCAGCCGATCGCAGTATATCACAGGTCGATCGGCTTGCCCTCGGCCAATCTCGCCTTCACCAGCCCTTCGATCCAGGTATACGTGCGCGCCAATCCTTCTTCGAGCGATACCTTCGGTTCCCATCCGAGCATCTTGCGTACCAGGGTATTGTCGGAATTCCGTCCGCGCACTCCCAGCGCGCCGGGCACGTGCTTTTTCTCGAGTTTCACCCCGGCTATTTGCATGATCATGTCCGCCAATTGGTTTATGCTCACCAACCGGTCCTGCCCAAGGTTGACCGGCCCGGTGAAATCCGAGTCCATCAGCCGGCGGACCCCCTCGACACAATCGTCGACGTAGCAGAAGGTGCGGGTCTGTTCGCCGTCGCCCCAAATCTCGATGGACTTCTCTCCTTTGAGTTTGGCCACCGCCACCTTGCGCGAGAGCGCCGCGGGCGCCTTCTCCCGCCCGCCTTCCCATTTCCCCAAGGGTCCGAACATGTTGTGGAAACGGACGACGTGCGTTTGGATCCCATAGGTCTCGCGGTAATGCATGCACAGCCGCTCGGTGACGAGCTTCTCCCAGCCGTAGGCGTCCTGCGGTTGGGCGGGATAGGCGTCCTCTTCCTTGAGTGCGGGCGAGTGCACGTCGGTTTGCTTGAATTCGGGGTAGATGCAGGCCGAAGAGCTGAACAGGTAGCGCTGGATGCCGTTGATGCGCGCCGCTTCGAGCGAGTGTGTGTTGATCAGGATATTGTTGTGCAGGATCTGGGCGTGGAACTTGGAGATGAACCCCATCCCGCCCATGTCGGCGGCGAGGCCGTACATCTCCTCGATCCCGCGCGTGGCCTGCAGGCAGTTATCCCACCGGCGCAAATCCAGGATCTCGAATTCGTCCGCCGGGGAAGATTCGTATTCCGGATACTTCAGATCCACGCCGCGGACCCAGTAGCCTTCTTTTTTAAGCCGCTTCACCAGATGGTGGCCGATAAACCCGCCGGCCCCGGTGACCAATACTTTTTTCGTTGGCATATGTTCTCCGTTTATCCATTGGGTTGTAGCCGCAATCGCCGATCGCGGCTACAAGAAATATTCACCCGGCCATTATATCGTATGGAAGAAACCGGCTCTTTCGAGCCGGATTCCACTCACGACTGGAAATCCAGCCGCCGGCTACATGTCTTTCAGGAAAGAAAAAATCCTGTCGTTGGCGCCGTTGATATGTTCGTGGACGAAATCTGGATAAATGTCCATCCGCTTGGGCGAGGTGATTTTGTTATAGGCGGCGAACTGGCTGGAGGGCGGGCAGACCGTGTCCATCAGCCCGATGCTCCATAACACCTCAGCGCGGATGCGCGGGGCCAGGTGCTGGATGTCGATGTAACCGAGCGTTTCGAACACCTTTGCCTCGTCCTCATGCCGCGGATTCGAGTGGCGGAAGTAATCCTTGATTTCCAGGTACGCGTCCTTGGCCTCGTCCATATCCCATACGCGCAGGTAATCGCTCAGGAAGGGATACACCGGCGCCGCCCGTTTGATACGCGGCTCGAGCGCGGCGCAGGCCACCGTCAACCCGCCGCCCTGGCTCCAACCGGTGGCGCCCACGCGCGCGGGATCCACGTCCGGCATCTCCATGACGATTTTCGCGAGCTCCGCCGTGTCGAGGAAGATCTGGCGGAAGAGCAGCTTCTCCGGATGACCCCGCAGCGCGTCGTCCAGACCGCGGATGATGTGCCCATGGACGGTGTTGCCGCTCACGATGCTGCGGTCTTCCGAAGGGCCCCCCTGGCCGCGGACGTCCAATGCGGCGACGGAAAATCCCTGCGAGACAAAGCCCAGCTTGTCGGACCAATCGCCCGAGTCCACGGTGTAACCGTGAAAGATCAGCAAGGCGGGATGCGGACTCTTCGCGTTCTCGGGCCGCAGGAATTTTGCGTGGATGCGCGCTCCGTCCACGCCGGTGAAATACAGATGAAAGCATTCGGCTCCGTGGGCGCGGAATTCCGCGGGCTTTAGTTCCACCTGCGGATCGAGCGACCGCATTTCCGCCAGCGACCGGTCCCAAAATTTGTCAAAATCAGCAGGACGCGGGTTGGATCCCAGATATGTTTTGCATTCTTCTAAAGTGAAATCAAAGGTTAGCGGCATAGGCGTCAGCTCTTGACCTCGGAATCACGCTGCGCCCGTTTCCCGCCGAAGGCATGGATGGTGCGCGTCCCGGGGATCCGGTCTCCGAAATGCGGCACGCCCTTGGGAACAAGGAACTCGTCGCCCGGCCGCAGAGGGAAACGTTTGCTCCCCATGCACAGCGTGTATTGCCCCTGCACCACAACCATATATTCGTCGAAAGGATGCATATGTTCCGCGGCAACCCCGCCGTCGCGGCAGGTCCAGAAGGCGATCTGGCTGCCGTCCGCGCCATCGTAAACGTAACCTTCCAACCCGGCGATGTACTCCGACGTCGCGTGCACCCTATTTATGGGATTCTTCATAAACTCCGGAAAATCGTTCATGGCGCCTCCTCGGAAAAAGCTTCGAAATGGCAACCGTCCTCCCCAGCCTCTCCTCTCGCCCTTTCGCGCGAAAAAACCGGCGTTCCCGGATGCGGGTGGCTTAATCATACAACGATTAATGCCCTGATCCATCCCCCGGATCCGGCGCTCCCCGGCAAGGATTAATCCGGTTCTCCAATGTATACAAACAGCCCACCGGCCCGCGCACACCAGTACTCAATATTTTTGGATCACCCGTTCCAGCGCATCCAACCCGCGTTCCAGCTTTTCCATTTCCGGCCCGAAACTGACGCGGGAGTAGTGTTCAAAGCGCGCATGGAATCGCCGTTTGTCGGGGTTGACATCGAAGAAAATGCCCGGAATCGTGATCACGTTTTCCTTCAACCCCTCCTTGAATAAATTCATCCCGTCGTTGAGCGGGGCGGGAAGTCCTTCCAGATTGGCCCACACATAAAACGTGCCGGCTGGTTCGGCTTCCACGCGGATGCCCATCTCGTGCAGCCGGTCCAGGGTATATTGGCGTTTGGCGCGGAAATGTTTTTGGATGGCAAGCGTCTCTTGGCGTGCGTGTTCCGGCTTGAGGAGTTCCAGGGCAACGGTCTGGAAGGGATGATTGGCACCGCCGTCGAGGAACGAGCCGGCGCTGGCGATGGCCTCGATCACATCGCGCGGTGCGAGAGTCCAGCTGATGCGCCAACCGGGGTAGCGCCAATTCTTGGTCAAGCCGTCAACGACGATCACCGGATCGCTATCCACGTCCTCCACGAACTCGGCGGCGGAAACCGTCCGCCCCAGTTCGCCGCGGTAGAGATAGTGCGAATAAAACTCGTCCAGTATCAGGGAGCAGCGCGTGTTGCGCGCCATCCGGCACCAGGCTTCCAGCTCCTCCCCTTCGACCACCTGACCGGTAGGATTGCATGGGTTGCTGATCAGCAGCGCACTGAGTCCCCGCCCCAGGATTTCCTTCTCCAGATCGGCGGTGGAAACCTGATACCCGCGGCCGGCCTCCAGCAAGATGGGGATGGCGCTGAAGGCCTTGAAGATTCCGAGCAGCTCCTCATACGCCGTGTAATCGGGGATGAAATGCCCCATGTTGATGTTTCCGAGAGCCGCCGCCAGACGGGTGAGCGCCATCCGGCCGCCGCTGGCGATGCTGACGTTCTCCGCGGTGAATAGCGAAGCCTTGCCGCGCCGGTAACGGTCGTTGTAGTAATCGGCGACCGCCTGGCGCAGCGCGCCGTTGCCTTCGATGGGCGAATACTGCCTATTGGGCGCGGGAATGGTAATGGTCTCGATCCGCGGCGGCGCGCCCGGAATCTCGCCGGTCTCCGGCGAACCCTGGCCGAGGTTGGCCCATTCCGGGCTGTCGTAGGAAAAGCCGAGCTGCATCGCCTCGTGCATGACGTAAATCACGCCGGTGCGCGGGACGAATCTAAAACCTGGGGTGGGAGATTGGTCGATCATTTATTTTCAAATGCCTTCCAAATAAAATATCCGGAGAATTCTTTTTACCACGGGGTATGCCCTCCGGAGGGCTCATTCTACCCGAAGGTAATGGATAAATAAATGGAATGATCGTCTATCCCCCTTTCATCCCCCCATTTTCTTTTGGAAAATGGGGGGATGAAAGGGGGGTCGGGAATAAATTCGATTACTTGAGAATCCCGTTCGCCCGGGGCTAAAGTCCTGAGCTTTCAACGGCGCCCGGCTATCGCCGGGCTTCAGACCAGATTCTGCCGGAATACGTTCCATGTATTACGGGAACGGGCGATTGCAAATAAAAGGCTCGTGAAGGTCCGTTTTCCAAAAGTCTCTATAATTAACTGGAGGCCAAAATCTCTTCCAATATTTTTCCGGCCGAGAGGACAAACAACGGGCACCGGTTCTGGAACACTCCCATCTCCCGCGCGCGTTTCAATTCGTCGGGGTTTTTTAGATTGAATGAAATTAATTCCCGGCAGAGCACCGTGTGATTTTCCCGTTGAAATTTTTCAAGGAGCTCATTTGCCACCGCATATGCCTTCTCCCGACCGGCGGTATCGGCCGGATCGGTATTTCCGTACCTGGCTCCGATCACCAGCGCCGCGCCGGAAAGCGCTCCGCAAACGTATCCGTTGCGGCCTAGGCCCGCTCCCAGCGAGGCCGCCATTTTTACCGCGGCCTGTTCGTCCACGGTCAATTCCGATGAAAACGCTTTTACGATCGATTGGGCGCAATTGAAACCCTTGCGCATATTATCCGCGGCTGCTGCCGATCGATCCATCGATGCACCTCCTGAATTAAAGCTCCGTCCTTTGTAGAGCGGATTCGGATCTACTTCCACACCTTGAGATTGTAGAGTTTTGTGTATGCCGCGATCACGTTCTCATTCCCCAAAAACAGGATGCTCGTTCCCGCCGGAAGCGCATCCTGCCGGATGGCCACCGTGCGTGAAGCCGAGGAGAATGCGTTCCACAAGCCGAACGCGATCTCCATCGTACTCCGGTCGGAATGGGTCGGGATGATCAGCCGCGGCTTCACCTGGTCCATCAGGTGGAACCCCTTGCGGTTGGTTGCATCCATCAGGCTGAAGCTGTTGCTGAACTGGGTGATGGCCAGATCGACCTTGCCGATCGTCGCGAGCTGTTCGTCGGTCAGCTTCTCCTGGCCGATATCGCCGAAATGCACGATGCGCAGGCCACCCGTTTCGATCACGAATATATAATCGGTCGCCGAATCCGCGCTGATCGGGTCGGTGGGCAGGTGCGCGGACGCAATCGTGGTGACCGTCACATCCGGCAATCGGATATCCCCCATCGCCATGATGATTTGTTGGCCCGGGAAGGATCCGGCGAATGCACTGTCGTAGTGGTCGGGGTGCATGTGGGTCGTCAGGAGAACGTCATCGGCCGTAGGTTGCTTGGTTAAAAAGCTCGTATTCCAAATATCGATGTAGACGTGGCGGCCCGTCGGGGTGACCAGTTCCACCTGGGCGTTGTCGCCGTACGTCAGGGTGATCCCGGAAGGCGATGCGGTTGTCGCGGTTTCCGTGGGCGCGGTTGTCGGTACGACCGGAACGGTCGGTGTGTTTCCGGCCGCGCTGCTGCAGGAAGCCAGCAGTACGGTCACGGAAAAAAAGAAGGGAAATTTGATCGCGGGATTCATTTGTGGATTCCTTTCTGGACGGAAATAATTGTGACGAACGTCGAGGTCAGGCAAACGGTTCGTCGTATTTTTCACGGTGGATCACCTCGGAGACCGGCTTCCGATTCTTCTTGCCCCGCCCGAGCTTCCGCACCGGATATCCGAATGGGACCACGGCGATCACGTCCATCGCCTTCGGGATATTCAGCAGCGGCTTCAGCTCGTCTATTTTCATAAACCCAACCCAATTCGAGCCGACCCCTTCCGACCATGCGGTCAGGATCATCGATTGTATCGCGCGGCTTGCGTCGGATATCGCGTAGACGGTCTTGTCGATCGCCACGACCACCGCCAGCGGCGCCTGGGCGACGTACGGCCCGGTGCGCAGCATTCCGCCCAACTGGCGAAGCGTGTCGCGGTTCTCCACCACGATGAAGTGCCAGGGCTGGCCGTTCATGCTGCTGCCCGTCAACCGCGCGGCTTCAACGATCCGCTGAATGGTCTCCTTTGGAATCGGTTTATCCTGAAAGCTGCGGACAGCCAGGACGGTGCGGACGGCGTCAAAAACTTCCATCGTTACTCCTTTGCCTTAAGACAGCGAACGAATCGCTCCGAATCGCCGATCGAAATTTATTTCCCGGGCCGGAAGGTTTTTTCCAACCCGCTGCCCGACTTGAGAAAGACCGGTACGCGCTTTAGCGGCGCCTCGACGCTGCGCCATTCTCCTCCCGGATGCGGCGTCCCTTTTTCCGCGTCTGTCCATTCCGTTCCCGCCGCAAGATAAACCTTCCGTCCGCGCGAAATCTTTGCGCAGATCGATCCATTGCGAAGGATGGCCGTCTCTTGCCCAAGTTCGATCGTTCCCTTTGTCCTTGCGGCGGGTTCGAACAGCGCTTGCGGGAGGGAGAGCCGCTTGCCGGCCAGGTTGGCCTGAACCCGCAGGCCGTTCACGCCCTAGGGTTGCAACCAGATAATATGTTGATTCTCCTGCCAGACGAGGATTTGATCTTCCTGCGAGAACGATCCCATTGCCTTCCTCCTCGGTGGAATCTGCTTACCGAGAAAAAATTATCTTTTTTTTCGGTGCGGCGCTTTCACGCCACGATTATGGCTCAATTCTTCCAGCGCGTCCATCGCCTTTCGCCGACTTTCCCATGGGACGAAAAGATGGTCATGATAATACGCCGAAACGGGATTCACGCTGATGCCCGCCTGCGCCAGCCGGTCAAGGATCGCGGCCAGAAAACCGACGGCGAGAAGCGAGGAATGGACCGTCAGGGTGATGCAAGCCCAGGTTGATTCAAACGGTAAATTCGAATCCCGCGCCTGCCGCTCGGTAGCGATCAGCGTAATGCCTTCCGGTTCGCGGAAGATCCCAAACGGTGCAAACGGCATCCGGTTGGTATCCTCCGGTTTCAATGTGCAAAAAACATAGGGAAACTCGCCAAGGACGGGATGCATTTCCGCGATCAACTTTTTCAGCTCCGTTTCTCCGGTCATCGTCCCTCTTCGCGTTTCGCTTTGACTCAAACCCAGCCAATAAATAATTGTAGCCGGGATCGCCGATCCCGGCTACAAAATATCACCGATCCCGGCTTCAAATCATCGGCGATCCCGGTTGCGACCCTTCGATTCCCTCCTCCAATCCTTCTCACGCGAGGCGCTTTTCATAGAAGATACTCAGCGGATCTTCCGTGTACGACCTAAAAGGAGGTATCCGCCGGTATCCGGATTTTTCATAAAGGGAAATCGCTTCGTGCTGAAGGATTCCGGTTTCGAGCCGGACAACGGAGATCTTCTGCGCCCGGGAATACGCTTCCAGATGCCGAAGCAGGATTTTTCCTAACCCGTTTCCGCGGTGCGACGGGCGGATATACAAGCGCTTGAGTTCCGAGTATTCGTCGTCGAAAAATTGCAGCCCGCCGCAACCGGCGGGCAAGCCGTCGCATCGCAGTACAAAGAAGGCCACCTTCCCCTTGACCAATTGGTCGACGTTCAATCCATGATGGCTGGCGGGCGGATAGAGGGGAATAAGGTAAGCATCCAGTTCGGCCACCAACGCGGCGGCGTCGGCCGTATCGGGCCGTTCCGGCATGATGGAAATATTTTTCACGGATGCGAAATACTGTTTCCGATTCTCATCGATTTTTCACTTCCGGCGACGGACTGGATTCTTCTTCCGCTGAATAATCCGTCAAGCCGCCGGCCCGGTTGCGGCAGGCCGCCCCGCCCGGCGCAGGATCGTTGCCGCCTGGAGCGACACCCAGCGGTCGGTTTTTTCCCGTCCGCCCAGTTGCTTCCAGGTCCGCTGCCGAAATGGACTTCGCCCGCGCCACCGTCCGTTCCGGCCGCGCAATCCTTCCAACCAATCCAAAGCCGGCTGCACGTCGGGGTGATCCAGTGCATCCAGTTCACCCAGCACGCGCAGCGTGAATAAAAGATCGGCCTGATAGAAGAGCGGGAAATTCAGCTTGAACCACAGCGGATTGGGAGGACGGTTCCCCGGCGTGGGATAACCGGCCCGTAGCAATCGGCCGTCTTCGGTGAGGAAGTCGATCCCATGGGCGATGGCCGATCGAACCTCGCGCGAACGGCGCGGCGCTGGAATCGCCGCGAGCCCGTACAGGGACCGCACGACGCCCCACGCGCAGGGTTTGCCGTAGTTATGCTCACAACGGCAATTTTCATTTTGGATCGACCCCACAAGCAGGCGGACGAGGTTTTCCACTTTCGGGTCGCCTGCCCAATCCGAGCGCAGCGAATACCGGAGGAGATTGCTCCAGAAGCAGGACCATCCGAAGTTATTCTCCTGCAGCTGGCGGTCGAGTTCTTCCACCGTGGTCTCGAGCATAAACTGCACTCCCCGGCGGTAGCGTAGATCGCTTCCGTCCGCGCGCAGTTCCTCCAGCAGCAGCATGCACCAATGCGTGCTGAAATATTTCGGCGTGTAATAGCTGCGTTCGTTTTTCCAATTTCCCGCCGCGGTCTGGCGTGAGAGAATGGCGGTGGGTACGTACTTGAGCGACGCGGTGCGCATCAGTTCGCCGAACCCCGGCAGCAG
>JBEKDW010000019.1:0-16241 GCA_050014155.1 Anaerolineales bacterium | reverse complement strand
ATATCCGGAAGATCCTTGTGCGGCGGATCCGGTGTGAGCACCCATACAACGCTGGATAGGCGAAGTTGGCGCAGCGATCGGGTGGCCAATGCCAGATGGCCGTTGTGTGGGGGATCGAACGTTCCGCCCAGAATCCCTAATCGTTCCATTCCAGCTCGTGCTTCCCGATGCGGACGATATCGCCTTGCTGCACGCCAGCCTCTTTCAACGCCTGATAGATTCCGAGCGCCTCCAGGATGCGTTGGAAACGGGCCACCGCCTCTTCCAATTCCCAGTAGGTCATTTCCGCCGCGCGTTCGATCCGTTTCCCTTTCACCCGCCACCCGCCGTCGCTTTCATGCACGATCGAAAATGCAGTCGGATCATCCTGCGCTTGATACAGGGGGACTTCCACTTCAACCAGCGGTGGGGGTGGAACCTCCGCCAGGAGTTGCGCGGCCCGTTGGACGATCTCGCGCGTGCCCTGCCGGGTGAGCGCCGAAACCGCGTAGGCTTCAAATCCCCTTCGCTTTAATTCCTCTTTCAGCGAGGGCCAGCGCGCTTTGGCTTCCGGAAGGTCGGTCTTGTTCACCGCGACAATCTGGGGCTTGCGGCCCAGGTCCGGGTCGAACAGCGCCAGTTCGGTGTTGATTTGCGAGAAGTCCGAAAGTGGGTCAGCGGCCGCGCCGTCCAGCAGATGAACCAATACGCGCGTGCGCTGGATGTGCCGCAGGAAGGTGAACCCCAGGCCGACACCGGCATGCGCCCCTTCGATCAGGCCGGGGATGTCGGCCAGCACGATGGTCTGGAATCCGTCCAGGACGGCCACCCCGAGGTTGGGTTCGGTGGTTGTGAAAGGGTAGGGGGCGATCTTCGGTTGGGCGGCGGTGACCGCGGCCAGGAATGTGGATTTACCCGCATTGGGCGATCCCACCAGGCCGACGTCGGCGATCAGCTTCAGTTCGAGCCGCAACCGGCGCTCCTCGCCCGGCTCGCCCTTCTCGGCGACGTGCGGCGCCTGGTTGTGCGCCGATGCGAAGTGCGGATTCCCGCGCCCGCCGCGGCCGCCGCGGGCGATGGCCAACTGCTGGTCTTCTTCCACTAAATCCCCCAGCAGCCTGTCCGGGGAAAGCTCGCGCACAACCGTTCCGGGCGGGACCGGGATGATCAGGTCGGCTCCGGATTTTCCAGTCCTGTCGTTGATACTGCCGTTCGCGCCGTCTTCGGCCTGGAATATACGGGTATGCCGGAAGCGGTACAGGGTGTTGAGATTTCGATCCACCCGTAGAAAAACGCTTCCTCCCCGTCCCCCGTCCCCGCCGTCGGGTCCACCACGGGTGACGAATTTCTCCCGGTGAAAATGCATCATGCCATTGCCGCCCCGGCCGGCGCGTATGGTGATCTCCGCTTCATCTAAAAACATTGTTTGCCCAAACCCTTCAATTGTGATACATTTCTCAATTGGTGAAACGCGTTTATCCCTTACATCATAAAGGATATTTGCTCCCATCGACGGAGAAATCCATGCCGCATAAACAACCTCCCGGCAGGCCTATTCCGGATATTGTCGTCGGGCGATTGCCTTTCTATCTGCGTACGCTCCGTTCCCTGGCCGCCGAGGGGCTGGAGATTACATCATCGTCCGAGCTCGGCGATCGTCTGGGATTGACCTCGGCCCAGATCAGAAAGGACCTTTCCTATTTCGGGGAATTCGGAAAACAGGGCTTAGGCTACAACATTTCCTTTTTGATCGTCCAATTGCGGCGAATTCTCAAAGTGGACCGGATTTGGGAAGTGGTACTAGTCGGGGCCGGCGACTTGGGACGGGCGATTGCGAACTATCATGGTTTTCACGACCGTGGGTTCGAAATCCGGTTTGTGTTCGACAGCGATCCGGCCAAGGTCCGCCAGTCCCTATCCCAGTATACGATTCAGGACATGACCACCCTGGTGGAAAAAGTACGCGCCGCAAAAATCCGCGTGGCGATGCTTGCCGTTCCGGCCGCCGCCGCGCAGGACGTCTCCGATTTATTGGTGGAAGCCGGAGTGCAGGCAATCCTGAATTACGCTCCGACGTCTCTGGTTGTGCCCAAAGGGGTTTACGTGCAGAATATCGACCCGGGCGCCCACATGCAGCGGATGACGTTTTACCTCGAGGGGTAAGCTTCTTCGATTCCCGGGACCGTTTTTTTTCCTTTATCAAGACTCGCTATCGCTACAATCCCCCGGATAAAAAAGGACGGCCCGTCACGCCCTCCCGGGTGCGCAGGTATCGCCTTTAATGATTCGATTCGATCTCATGCAAGCGAAAATCCGTTGCGCCGCTGAGCGGCGCAGGGAAGCCCGCGGATCACACCGCGCGTGGGAATGGAAAGAAGAACCTGGAGTTCTAGGCTTCCGGGCCTTTCTTTAATATTTCCACAATTCGTTTGTTAAGCTGATCCGGAGAGAAGGGTTTAAGAATATATTCCGCGGCGCCGGCTTCCAAACCGGTTTGAACTTCGGTTTCCTGTCCTTTGGCGGAGAGAAACACCACCGGGATATGCCGCAGGGTGGGGTCGGCTTTTAGGCGGCGGCAGGCTTCATACCCCGTCATGCGGGGCATGCGCACATCGAGCAGGATAAGATCCGGTTGTTCGCGACGCACACTTTCCAACACTTCTTCGCCGTTGGCCACTGCAATCACTTCGTGTTTGGCGTAGGTGAGGGTGAAAATAATCAGGTCGCGAATATCCCGTTCATCTTCGGCAATCAGTATCTTGGCCATGAATACCGTCCTTGTCAGAATTGTACCGCGTCCCGCGGAAGAATGACATGGAAGGTGCTCCCCTTTCCGGGCACCCCCTCGCTTTCCACGTTGATCGATCCTCCGTGCATTTCCACCAGTTTCTTGGTTATCGGCAGACCTAATCCGGTGCCGGGAGTGGCCATCACCAGCGGATGTTCACCGCGGTAGAACCGCTCAAACACCCGTTCGCGTTCGATCGGACCGATGCCGATGCCGGTGTCGCTTACGTCGATTTGCACACCGTCGGCATGCGCACGCGCCTGCAGAGTCACCTTCCCGCCATCGGGTGTGTACAGGAAGGCATTCTCCGCAAGGTTCCCCAGAATCTCACCGACGCGGGATGGATCAGCTTGGATCAAGGGCAAGTCCGGTTCGGTTTGAACGACGATCTCAAGCGATTTTCCGGCGGAGCGGCATCGTTCGCGCAACTCGGCGGCGATCTCTTCCAGGAGCTTGGGGATTTCCACCACGTCGAGGTTCAGATGTGTTTGGCCGGATTCGATCCGCGAAATATCGAGCAGGTCGTTGACCAGTAAACCCAGCCGGTCGGAATTGTCCTTGACGATTTTCAGGAATTGTCGCTGGGCATCGTTCAACGGGCCGGTGGCTCCCATCATCAGAATTTCCGTATACCCTTTGATGGCCGTCATCGGCGTGCGCAGTTCGTGGGATACAGTGGCGACGAATTCCGATTTCAGCCGGTCCACCTCCACGTCCTGGGTAATGTCGCGGAAGACCGCCACGGTTCCGATGAATTCCTCGCCGCTGGAGACCGGTGCCAGGTGCACCGATAGGACCTTCCCGCTATCGAGCGTGATTCGTTCGGCGAGGTATTCGCCGCCAGTGATTTCTGCCGGGGCGGACTGCCAGCGGCGTAATCTCTCCTGCCACGCGCGGCCGGCTTTTCCAAACAGGCCGATGAACTCGCCTGCGGCCCGTCCGTCCACCTGGTCGCGCCGGAGCCCCAGCAGCTTTTCGGCGGCATCGTTGAACAGCACGATCCGGTTTCCGTCGTCGGTCACCATCACCCCGTCGGCGATGGCTTCGAGCATGGCGCGCGATTTGCGCGATTCCACCTGCTGGCTGCGGACCAGCCCGCCGAGGCGCTCCGCTTGGTCGCGGATCAACCGGTAGAGTTCGGCGTTGTTGATCGCGGCCGCCACCTGGTTGGCCGCCGCGGATGCCAGCCGCAACTGATCCGGATTAAACACCGAAGGATCCTGGCTCAGGAGAATCAGCGCTCCGAGCGCGTCCGCTCCCACCATCAGCGGCACCGCCAGCGCGCTGTGATAACGCATCGGCTCTTCCGGGTAGAGATGGACCCAGCGCGGGTCGTTGGACAGGTCTGGAAGAATGACCGACTGGCGCTGCTGGATCACCCAGCCGGCCAATCCCTCGCCGGCGCGGAAGGGCAGGGAGCGGCCGCCACTTGGCAGAGGGGAGTCTTTTTCCAGCGAGGCGCGATACACCAACTGCTGGGTTTCCGGATCGAGCAAGACGATCGCCGCCTGGTCCGCGCCGATCGCCTCGTTGACCAGTTGCAGCGCACGGGTGAGCACTTGGTCCAGGTCGAGGCTTGTCACGAGTTCGGTGCTGATCCGGAGCAGGGTTTCCGCGCGCTGGTGCTCGCGTTCGAGGGCCGTGGTACGTTCCACCACACGATGCTGCAGATCGGTGGTCAGGGCGCGCGCCGACTGGTGCAGACGGACGTTTTCCAGCGCCTGGCCGAGCTGAGCCGACACGGTCTGTGCCAGCGAGAGATCCGCAAACGAAAAGGAATGCTCTTCCGGGCTCTCGATCAGGATCAGACCGGCCGTCTCGCCTCCCATCAGGAGCGGCATGATCAACACCGAGATCGCCTGGCGTTGTTCGATCCAGAGGCGGAAGGCGCCCACCCGCTCGTCGGCGGGCGCATTTTCCACCTGCAGCGGGGAACGCGTCCGCAGGACCGTCTCGATGACGGAGGAACCGCTGAGCGGAACGCTCAGGCTCATGGCCGACGGGCGTCCGGGGTAGATGTATTCGGCCACCACGCCGGCTTCGGTCCGCCCGTTTTCGATTAATGCGGCGGCCGATTGGGGAACGTCGAATGCTGCTGCCAGTTCCCGGCAGGCGATTTGCAGGAGTGTGCGCTCGTTGCTGGTAGTAATCGCGGCGTTGGTCAGCCGGTTGAGCAACGCCAGGTGCGACGCGCGTTCGTCCAATTCGCGCGTGCGGTCGGTCATCTCCTGGAAGAGCCTGGCTTTTTCCAGCGCCAGCGCGGTCTGGTTGGCCAGTGAGAGGGCCACTTCCTCGGTGTTCCGGGAAAACGCCTCCGCCGCCGTGAAGTTTTCCAAGAGCAGGATTCCCAGCACTCGATCCCCGGCTTGCAGCGGCACCCCCATCGCTGACGCTGGAATCAATCCCATCGTTCCGTTGCGGTAGGCTTCCAGGTTCGCCGCCGAGAGATTAAAGTCCGAGGCCATGTCGACGTGTGCCCAATGTACAGGTTTGGCCGCCAGGTAAGCCTGCCCGGGCAGCCCTTCGCCCGCCGCGCAGGCCATCTGATGGAGGAAGTGTGCGTTGGCGTATCCGGAGACGGCGCGGATCGTGACCGCGGACCGGTCTGCCTCCCAGAGCGCAACCATCGCCCCCTCCGCCTCCGGGATAGCGTTGCGGGTTTCATCGACGACCGCCTGCAGGATCGACGGAATTTCGAGTCCGGAAACGCGCCGGCTGAATTCCAAAAGGACGTTTCCTTCGCGCAGCCTGCGCCGGGTTTCCTCCAGAAGCCGGACGTTTTCCAGGTAGATCGCCACCTGTTCGCCCATCAATTGGAACAAATCCTCGTCTCCCGGCTGGAGTGGCGAGGTGGTTTCCTGAGAGACCAACAAGGCAACGGCTTCGATTTTCTGCCGCGTGCGGATCGGGAAACACAGGAAGGAGCGGGTCTTGAGCGCCTGGAGCAACGGGGAATTCTGCCAGGTCGGCGCATCGTCGAGGGACAGCACCAGGATCGGCTGGCCGCGTTGGAATATGCTCAGGATTGGATTGCGCTGGCCCAGCAGCATCTCCACCTGTGCTTGGGCGGGCAGTTTTCCTTTACCGAGGCGCAGTTTCGGTCCTCCCGGTCCTTCTTCCGCCACGAGCACGATGTCGAAAGAAAAACTTTCAAGGATTTTTTGAGCGAATGTATCTAGCAGAGCCTGCGGCTCCTCCTGTGTGGAAAGGAACTCGGTCACCTGGATCAGCGCCATCAGCCGGTTGAGCCGCAATCGCAGGTTCTGCGTTTCGGCAGCCGGTGGCAACTCTCCGGCCGGAAGCGTCCGCTTCCCTTTTCCCGCGGCCGGTCGGAGTGCGCGTCCCTTCGCCAGCGACTGTCGGAGCATATCGATCTGGATGGCGACCGTGGCCTGTGAGGCGAAAATCTCAAAAAAGGAATAATCCGCGCCGGGGTGCGTTGTGGAAATGGCCGCGGCGGCCATCAGCCCGATCAACTCGCCTTCGGACGTCCGCAGCGGGAGGAGGAGGATTTCCTGCGATCCGAGTTCGTCCTCTAACCCAGCGGCAAATTTCCGCGTCTGCTCGTCGCCGGGGATTACCGGCAGGGGAATGACCCCTTCGGCGTTCGGCCGGGCGGAAATCCACCGTACAACAACCTCGAGCGGAATGAGCTGGGCATGGACCGCCTGCCACGCCCGTTCCGACAACCCGGACCGGGCCTGCCATTCGAGCGCATCTCCCTGCAGCAACCCGATAAGGACCGGAGTCAACCCCAGCGTATCGTGGATGCTCTGCGTGATGGTTTCCAGACGTTTCGGCAGGGGGGTATGCGAAAGGGAAGCTTTTCCGGTTTGATGGATAGTGGAGAGCAGTCGCGCGCGGTGCCGGAGCACTTCGGTCGTCTGGCTTTGTTCCTCGAGGCGCTGGGCGTTCCCCACCGCGATTGCGATTTGTATTCCGTAGGCCTGGATGATCTCGAGCGACTCGCGGTCGAACCAGCCCGACCGGCGCGAATGCAAGTCGATCAAGCCGACCGAACGCTGTTGGTAAACGACGGGCACCAGGATCGCGGAGTTGACCCCGGAATGATCGGCCTCGCTCTGCTCGGCGGTCATATCCCGGATCAGAAGGGACTTTCCGCTGTCGAGGACTTCCGACTCCAGCGCGGAAAGCGTTCCCCCGGGGAGTTCCTCCCCTAGGAGGAACAGCGGCCGGCGCAGATTGGCTTTTCGTTCCGGATCCAGCAGCGCGATCCGTCCGCAATCCGCTCCCGTCACCCGGATCGATTCATCGTAAACCAGACGCAGCATGTACCAAAGGTCGATGGTGGTGTTCAATTCGCGGGCGACTCGGGTCAGGGAGGTGAGCTGGTCCACCCGACGCCGAAGTGAGGCATCGGTCGCCGAGAAGAGCTGTTCGCGTTCAATGGTGCCCGCCAGCTGGCCGCCGATACCGGAGAGAAAATGCAGCTGGTCGGCGTTGAAGGCCGCCGTTTTCCGGCCGGCGACAAGTTCACCGATTCCATGGCCGCGCACGAGAAGGGGCGTTACGATCAGATGTTCGTGCAGAAAATAATCCACCCAGGGCCGATAATAGGGCGGCAGGTCGCGCGAATTGACCGCGTCCCGGATCAGGAGCGGCTGCATAGTGAAGGTCGCCGCGTATCGGCTCAATGGGTCCGCAGTGGAAAAAGTGGCGAACCGGTGTTTGTCCTCTTCGCTCATGCCGGAAGCCGAGGGGGCGTGAAGCTGAATTTCGTCGTGCGATTCGTCCAGGAGGAAAAGCGCCGCCTGGTCGCATCCGAGAATCCGCGCCAGTTCGTCCAGCGCTTGCTTGAGAAATTCATCCAGCGGCGAAGGTGAAGCGGCGAACGTCGACAGCCGGCGGAGGAAATCGGCGCGGCCCGACTGGCGTCGGTATTCCTCCAGCATGATCATGTTTCGGATCAGTCGGCCCGACTGGGTTACGAGCGGAGTCCATCGGCGGACGTCCTCTTCCTCCATCGGACCGCCCCGCTTATTGGCGATCCACAACCATCCGGTGGTATCTCCCGGCGGCCCAAGCGGAAAAATTCCCATGCTGCGGATATCGAGAGCCTTGTCCAGAGGCAGGAGGTCCAATTCGCGCAACAACGCCTGGGCTTCCGAACCGTTGGCGATCGCACTCTCCATGCTTTGCCAGCGGGCTCCGGCCGGGCTGCCGGCCGCGAGCGAGATGCGGAATAGCGGCAGCATGTATTCGGGTGTCCCCAGGAACGGCTTGCGGGGTTCGAGCGTTTCGGTCGATTCGTCGTAGAGCAGGAAGCCGATGTATTGCGCGTCCAGGATCGGCGCCAAGGCCCGTGCGAGCTGGTCGAAGAAGGTTTCCGGTTCCGATAATGCGGTTACCGTTCGCGAAATATCCGCCAAGGCTTGCGCCTCGGCTTCCCGCCGGATCTCGTTTTCATGGACCAGCGCATTTTGTAGGGAGAGGGTCGCGGTCTCCATCGGCCCGGCCAATTGGGAAAGAATTTCCTCGGAAAATTCGGACGATTTGACCGAATAGAATTCAAACGTTCCCAGCAGTTCCCCGGAGATTTCCAGGGGATATCCAAGGAAGGAACGGAAGTGTGCGGCGTCCGACGGGAGACGGGTTGCCATTCCAGGGTGCCGGTCCAGATCCGGTATCCGTAGCGGTGTCCGCTGGCGGGCGAGCCAGCCGGATGGGCCCTCTCCGAAACGGATGGCGCCGTGCGGAAGCTCCAGCGATAGATCGAGCGGGCCGGCCGCCCGCGAGCCGATGGGAATAAGCATGCGCCGGATCGGATCCCACAGGGTGATCATCGACCAGTCGGCTCCGGAGAGCGGCAATAGAGTGGTCAACAGGTTTTGCGCGGATTTGGAAACATCCAGGCTGGAGAATGTCGAGCGCATAAAATCGGGCGGGGCTTCCTTTAAAATCGAAGCGGGGAATTTCGCAGCACCCGGCAGCGGATGAAAACGGATCTCCATGGAAGTCCGGCCGTTCGATCCAATCCGATGCGAGGAGACGGTGTACAGCCGTTGATAAATCCGGACGACGGCCTGGCTTTCGTGGGATGCCAGGGTGATCAAATCCTGTGCGGGGGAAGCTGCCGCCGACAGGTTATTGAGCGAGAGTGGAACTCCCGGGCGGGTGAACCAATTCCGCGCCAGAAGATCGGCGCGCAGAGTGCGCCCGTCGGAAGCCACCACCCATCGGGCTTCTTCTTCCGGATTCGATTCGTTCCATAGGTTTTTATCGGCTGCGGGCGGCGGAGAGATCCACCGGCGGTAGAGGACCGCCCCCAGCCAGAGTAAGCCCCCCAGGATCAGGATCGACAAACTGAATGGAAGGAGCTGCTGGGAAAGCGGCATTTGGGGAAGGGCGAAGGGATCGGCCGTTAGGGGTTTTTCGCCCCGGCCGCCGCGGCCAACTCGGTGATCTGGCGGATATCGCTAAAGTGATAGTCCGACGATCGAATCAAGCTCACGGCGAGGCGGATGAGCGGGGCGCGGTTTTCCGCGCCGGAGGCAGCGCGCGTTAAAACGTACCCGCGCTGCTGGTCGAGATAGGAATATTTGCCCGGGATCGCTTCCTGGAAACGGATCTTTAACTGCGCCTCGATCACCGCCGCCCGGGAATCCTCGGTAAGGACGACGAAACTGTCGCCGCCCGAATAGCCGAGGAAATCGTCCGAGGCTCCCAGTTCGTCGACCACCTTCAGAATAAGCTCGGCGGCAAATCGCAGGAGATCGTCGCCAGCGGAATCCCCGTAGGCGCTCCGGTAAGCGTCGAAATTCATCAGCCGGCAGCTTACCATCGACCAGCCGGTGCGATCCAGGTTCGCCTGAAGGCGCGTCTGGATCTGGCCGCTGGCGGGCAACCCCGTCCGCGGATCGGTCATCCGTTCGCGCTCCGACCGCACCATCGCGTTCTGAACCCGCAGTCGGAGTTCCTCGATGTCGAACGGTTTGGTGATGTAATCGTCCGCGCCGAGTTCCAATCCGGCGATCCGGTCGCGGCGTTCGTCACGCTGGGTAAGAAAGAGGATCGGGATGTGCCCGGTGCGGGAGGAAGCCCGCAGCGACCGGCAGACCTCGTAGCCGTCCATGTCCGGAAGCATGATATCGAGGACGATCAATTGGGGCAGGGAGTGACGGGTGATCGCAAGGGCATCCCGGCCGCGGGTTGCCAGGGAGATCTCGAATCCCTGGTTTTCGAAATAAACCCGCAGCATGTTGCCGATGTCGGGATCGTCTTCGACGATTAATATCCTGCTCTTTCCCATCGAGCCTCCTGGAGGAGTTTCCCCAGCAGTACGGGACAGGACTGATTGTACTTCAACTTATCGGCGCGGGATTTCCGGAGCGACGAACCCATTCCATCGCCCGGTTGCCGTCCTTAATAATTGTGGCCGGGATCGTCGATTCCGGCTACAGACCCGGACGAGTATTTCTAGCGGGCGAGAGGTTTTCGAATGATGCGATAGATGCAAGCGGAGTCGCCATTGGCTCGGCAAGAAATTTCTTCCACCGAATACTGTTTTCCGTTGGCTGCCCAGGCCAATCCCTCCTGGAGCACGCCGACTGTCAATTGGCAGCAGGGGGAAGCTTTTTTCAAATTCCAACAATGAGGGCATTTTTCGTTGATGAACAACAGCTCCCGCGCATGTTTTTCCACGCGTACGCGCTGGTCGCTGTAATGGTTCAGCAGCCAGGCCAGCAGATCCATTCCCCGCAGCACCTTCTGCCCCGGCGGCAGCAACCGAAAGCTCCGGTGGGAAAGGCCGAGAATGCCGGAGAAGACTCGCAACCCGCGATGGAACATCACGCGGCCGGCGCGTAAACATAACCCGTGTCCCGCCTGATCGCCGTAGATTTCCTCCAGCGCTTCGGAAAGCCGGGCCGGCGCCCCGAAGGGAAGGTCCGGCACGTCGCCGCTAGAGATATCCAGGCCGGCTTGTCGGAGCGCCTTTTCGAAATTTTGCTTTCCTAGAACTTCCTCGAAGGAGGCGACCAGCAGGTCTCCGATTTTGGCCGGATAGATGTCGGGCAGCGCTTTCGGGGGTACAGGCCAGGATGCGGCAAGATACATGAGGGGGATTCTTTCTACGGTTTGGAAGCCGTGCGGCGGAAATTCCTTCTTCAGGATTTCCCGCCGGATTCTATTTCCTGCAGGATGCTGTTGAGGAGTTCGAGGAGCACCCCCTTGACCTTTTCCTTGTCGCTGGCGACGCACGGGATGCATCGAACGCTTGGATCCAATTTCAGGGCGATACGCAGATCCTCGACCGACCAGGCTTCCGGAATGTCCTGCTTGTTGGCGGCCACCACATACGGTGTGGGCGCGTAGGCACGGAAGGTATCGAGGATGAACCTTGCCTCGCGGAAAGTCTCCGGACGGGAGCTGTCGACGATCACCACAAATCCAAGCATACCCTCCGAAAGGATCTCCCACATGAAATCGAACCGCTTCTGCCCGGGTGTGCCGAACAGGTACAGAACCAGATCATCGTCGACCGTAATCCGGCCGAAATCCATGGCCACCGTGGTTGTTTCCTTCACCTTCTCCACCTCGAGGGAAATCTTACGTTCCGTCGAGACAACTTCGATTTCGCTGATCGAACGGATGAAGGCTGTCTTTCCGGAGTTGAACGGGCCGGTGACCACCATTTTCACAGTTTGCATGATAAGTGATGCTCCTTATAACGAGCGGATCCGATCGGCGAGGCGCCTGATCAGACCGGCCTGCTCGGCTGTCTTGGGCATCGGCTGGATCTTGGCAAACGCTGGCGGCGGAGGCATGCCCTCCGGAAGCAGGATCTCCACCACGCCCGCCTGCATCAGCCCGTAGACGATCCGGCGCAAATCGATTTCGCTTAGCCGGTTGGCGCGCGCGATCTGCCGCATGGTGTTCTTTGGCGAGATGTAGGAAACCACACGCCACTCTTCCACGCTCAGATTAATGTTGCGTAGCCTGGCGTCCGGCCGGTCGGTGAACTTCAACGCGAAGTCCAGGTTGGGGATCTCCTCCTGCAGCTGTTCGAACTCCCGCATCCGCCGAGCGCCCTCCATAATGAGGTTCTCCAGGTCGATGCGCACGGTGATGCGGTCGTCGGGCGGGAGGATGCCCAAGTAGAATTGGAACACGCCCTCGCTCCAGGTGAAGAGCCGGAAGACCAGGTCGTTGAGATATTTGTGCAACGCCTGCAAGATCGCCTGCTGGGTCAAGTAATTGGCGTGGATCAGGAGCAGGCCGAGTTCCTTATCGTTTGCGGCCTCCGGGCGTTGCTGCAGGCTTTGGGCTTGTTCTTCGGTGAGTTGCTGGTTGTACCGCAGGACGGAAATCAACCGCCCCCCTTCGTCTCCGCGCTGTCCATAGATGAGTTTGCCGTCCAGAAACGCCAAACTGGCCAATTCGTTCGGCCCCTGGATGGTCAGGGTTCCGCTTTTCTTGGCGATGTGAATCAGGTTCAATAGTTTAGTGACGCTGAAATCGCGTAAATTGCCCTGGAGGGCCATGACTTTATCCGATCCGAGGGAATAGCAATGCTCCCGTGGATATACCCGGAAGCTTGCCAGAGGATTATACCCATAAGTTCCGATGAAGGTCAAACAGGGACGCCATTCTCTACCGGATATTTCCGTTTTCTCCGCAGGGCCGCGCATCTGGACTTTGCCGGGCGGTGTAAAAAAAGGCTTTCTTTTGGTCGGAAGGTTGTCAAAAATATGGAAAGAATTCCGGCGTTTGGCGGAGGAAAAGGTCCGTTAAAAACGTTTATTCATTCAGAAGATGGGTTTGTACCGGATAAAAAAGGGGCATTGGTTTGACCGTCGCTCTTACGGATGGTAGAATGCTCCGCGCGCTGGCCCCCGTTGTCTAGCGGCCCAGGACGTGGCCCTCTCAAGGCCAAAACACGAGTTCGAATCTCGTCGGGGGCACTTTTTACTTCATTTCATTTCCACCCAAATGCGCATTTTTTGAATATCGACTGAAACAAACCGAAATGACATAGCAGAGGAAATCCTGTTCGATACCGCCCATTTCTCCGCACGGAGGACGAAGTTCCTGCTTGCCGGTGATACAAAATAGTTTTTTTATGGTATAATGCACTTTGGTACGGGGGGGTTAACCCCTACGACCGGGCGCCGGCCGCCCCCCTCGGCTGGCGCTTTTTATTAAGAATATAACCAACAAATACCACGCAGTAGAAAATTTTCCTTCGTTAATTTCCCTCAATCGATTTTAATTCCATGGTCATGAGGAATCTTTTCTCCCCAATCCGCGCTCGATGAGCGTGACCGCTTCTCCCATTGAAGTCACCTCCCCGGCCGCCTGGGCCTCGCGCAACGCGTCCAGGAGTTCCCCGATATGCGGACCGGGGGCAAGACCGAAGCGGCGGATCAAATCATCGCCCGAGAGTAGAGGCGTGGGCCGGATCAACTCCTCTGCGCGTTCAAAATATCCTTCCAGGAGGGAGTGCGCCATCTCCACGGCCGATTGCCATTTCTCAGGGGGAAGCTCCGGACCGAAGGTGGCGAGCGTGTCAGCCAGAAAAAAAATGCACACGGCGACGCCGCTCGGACCGGTGGCGCGGAAGAACCGGAACACCGCCCTCCGCGTGACCGGCCCGCCGGATTGCAAAAGGAGCGGCCGCATATGATTGCGCACGATCTGGGAAATATACTGGACTTCCTCGTTGGAGAATCGCAATGCGGCGGCGCGCCGGAAAGCCCATTCCGCCCCCATCTGTTCATGCCCAAGATAATGGATCTGGCCGGCGGCGTCGATGGTTTCCGTTTCCGGCTTGGCGGCATCGTGGAGGATGGCCGCCAGGAAAAGCAACCCGCGCGCGGAACGCTCGTCCGAAAGCGGCCGCGTCAGATGCTCCTCGAGCGCCGGTTGGAACCGGCGGAGGCGATCCCGCGCCAGACCCAGCATGAGATCGGGCGCGCGTTCTCTATCCGGAGATCCGGCAAGCAGATCGACGAGCGCTTCGAGGCATTCCAGTGTCCGCAGGGTGTGTTCCCATATATTGTGCCGTTGCGGAGGAGGGGGTCGCGTTTCCGCCAAACCGACGGTTTCGGGGAGGATCACTCGCAGCATCCCGAGAGCTTCGAGCGAATGGATTGCCGCGCCGACTTTCTTACCGGCCAGGATGCGGAAGAATTCGTCGCGAACTCGCTCGGCGGAGACCTTCCGCAGCAGCGGTGCGCCGGCGCGTACTTGTTCCTTGGTCTCCTTCTCCACGCGGAATCCGAGTTGCGTGGCGAGGCGGATGGCGCGGATGGCGCGCACCGGATCGTCGGCCACGGCATGCGGCGAACAGACGCGGAGGATTCCCCCGCGCACGTCGCGTTCCCCACCGAGCGGATCGATCATCAATTCAGGATCGGCGAGCGGGACGGCGATCGCGTTCGCGGTAAAATCGCGCGCCTCCAGATCCTCGCGGATGGTGGGCGCGCGCAACGACGCGAAATCGAGCGTGTAACGCATTGCCGGCCGGGCTTCCGGCGCAGATGTTCCGCGGATCAGGATCACCCGGCCGATGCCGCGCTGCGAATCCAGCGGATAGAAAGCCGCTCCCAACGCGCTAGCCACGGATTTGGCCGCCTGCAAGCCGTCGCCCCGGAGGATGATGTCAATGTCGGAAGACGGCCGCCCCAGGAGTGAATCGCGAACCGCTCCCCCCACCAGGTACGCTTCGCCTGCCGGAAGGTGCGCCCGGATTTCTTCTACGATCGCGGGAAAGGGGATTCTTCCCGCGGGAGATGAGCCGCTTGCGCGTGAAGGATTCCCTTTGGCCATTCCCATTTCAGATTGATTCCTCCACTTGTTTTCCGGCGACCGCGATATATGGAAGGTTCCGATAATATTCGTCGATATCTAGACCGTACCCGAACACAAAACGGTCCGGGATGGGAAATCCCCGGTAACGCAGCGGAATGTCCATTTCGCGTCGCTGGATTTTATCCAACAAGACACAGACCTCCAATGTCCGCGGGTGTCGCGTGCGCAATAGGTCCAGCACCGAGGCCAGCGTTCGTCCGCTGTCGATGATATCTTCCACCACCAGGACGTCACGCCCGGCGATCGAAGCCGTCAGGTCGAGGGTGATCCGCACCTGCCCGGTGGTCGTGCGCGCGCCGACCCCGTAGGAGGAGACCGCCATAAAATCCACAGCATGGGGGATGGTCAAGCAGCGCATCAGGTCTGAAAGAAAAATCACCGCGCCGCGGAGGATGCATAGCAGCAGCAGATCCGCCCCGGCGTAATCCCGGCTGATTTCCGCGGCAAGTTCCGCCACCCGGGATTGCAGTTGCTGGGAGGAAATCAGCGTTTCCGGATTTAGAGCGGGAACCTTCGGGGAGAGGGTCATTCGCGGGGCACCGAGTGATGCGCGCGGCAGCGCGCTTCGTAGAGTTCGCCGGCCCCTACCACGACCACGGGATCCAGCAAACGCGCCGGCTTGCCGTTGATCAGGCGCTGCGTGCGCGAAGCGGGTTCGCCGCAAACCATGCAGATGGCCTGCAGCTTGTCGAGCCGTTCGGCTTCGGCCATCAGCAGCGGCATCGGACCGAACGGCTCGCCGCGAAAGTCGGTATCCAATCCGGCGACGATCACCCGCAATCCGGAGGCAACCATCCGGCGCACCCCAGGAAGAATGTCGTCGTCGAAGAATTGGCCTTCGTCGATCGCCACCACGCTGGTATCGTCCTCCACCGCGCGCAGGATTTCTTCGGCGGTGCGGACGGGGGAGGCGTCGAATTCCGCACCGGCGTGCGAAGTCAGTTTGCCGTAATCCAATCCGGCATAGCGCGCATCCAGCGCCGGAAAAAACACCTGCACCTTCTGCCGGGCGATTCTTGCCCGGCGCAGCCGGCGGATTAATTCGTCAGTCTTCCCGCTGAACATTGGTCCGGTGATCACTTCAAGGGAACCCGTGACAGGCATGCACCGTCTCCTTTCCCGAACGGCCCAAGTTTACCGCAGAAAAATTTTCCCGGTTTGCGCCGTTCCTATGGAATACATCGATCGCGCCGCGTTCAAATGATGCGACGGCATACGAAGCCCGTTTCCCGGCCTATCGATCGAGTACAAGCTTCGACGGGGTATTACCTGAGTTGGATTCTGCCCCGAAAGGGCATCGTGTAATTGCGCGGGAATTCATCTCCGCGTGGTCAAGGAGGGAAAAAAACCGGGCAGTCGATGACTGCCCGGTCGTGAGCTCGAAAAGCATTTTGCCGTTTACGCCGCTTTGGTTTCTTCCGCGGCTTCCGGCTGGGCTACATCGCCCGGGAGTACAAATCCGCGCGAGCGCAACCGTTTCTTGAGATCGATCAGGCTTTTCCGGCCGAACCCGTCGATGGCCAGCAGCGTATCGTCGCCCTGGGCGAGTTTTTCCAGCGCCTGGCTGATTTTCTCGACCCCGGCTTTTTGCAGCGCACCCTCGGCCCGTTCGCCGAGTTCCAGGATTGCCACCGGTTGGTCG
>JBEKDW010000018.1:0-16354 GCA_050014155.1 Anaerolineales bacterium | reverse complement strand
ATGCGCCGGGAAAATTTCTCTCCGGGAGCAACTGGCGTCCTTGGTTAACTTTCAATCAGGCCGGCATTTTTCAGGCGGCGTTCCAGGAATTTTTCTTCGGAAAAATTTTCCAGCCGAAGTTCCGCTGGATCGATCCCGCGCATGGCGTTGCGCGGCATCAACCCGATCAATTCCGAGCGGTCGACTTGAACCCCGAGTATTTGGGCTTCGGCGCGGACCGCCTCAAACGCCACTTTCAGCGAAGTGCGGGTGTAATCGGTCAGGTTCATGGAAACCTGAGCCTGTCCGGCAACCGGCAAACCGAGCGCTTTCAGTTCCGGCAGCCCGCCGGAGGAGGCACGGATGAGGCGGGCGACCTTACGGGCGATTTCCACATCGGCGGTGTCGAGATAGATGTTAAAGGCGACGAGCGGGCCGCGTGCTCCGACGGCCGTGGCGCCCGCCGGCCCGATCCGCGCCGGCCCGAAATCCGGCGCCCGGGCGGGATCCTTGCCAATCGTAGCGGCCAACTCCTCGAACTGACCTTTGCGGATTATGGTAAGGTCTTTCCGCTCGGGGCGCGTTGCGGCTTGCGCGTATAGATAAACCGGCAAACCCAGCTCGTCCCCGATTCGCCGGCCGAGCCGCCGGGCTAGCGCGACGCAATCTTCCATCGGGAAATCCACAAGGGGGATGAACGGCACCACGTCGGTCGCACCGATCCGCGCGTGCACGCCCCGCTGTATCCGCAGGTCGATCCGGGATGCGGCGCAGGAGACGGCGGAAAAGACGGCCTCCTCTATAGCGTTCGGGCTTCCGGCCATCGTGACTACGGTGCGGTTGTGGTCGGGATCGCTGCTCCAATCCAGCACAAAGGCGCCGGCGATCCGGCGGATGGAATCAAGAATTGCGTCCACCACTTCCGCCCGGCGGCCATCCGAAAAATTCGGCACACATTCGACAAGCGAACCCGTCATGGAGCAACCTCGGAGAAAGAAAAAGCACCGCGTTCCGCGGTGCCGGTGGCGGAGAGGGTGGGATTTGAACCCACGGAGCCTTGCGGCTCACGCGCTCTCCAAGCGCGCGCATTAGACCGGACTATGCAACCTCTCCGTGAAATGCGCCGGTGTTCCTCCCGGCGCGCGAGGATTATACCCCAGGTGGATGCGGTGCAGAAGACCGGCCGAAGGCGGGATTCGCCTGCAATGACCTCGCGGTAAACGGGCGGTTTTTATCAATACGTCTGCCTGGTCTCCGGGGAACTGGTGCACCTACAGGTTTTTTAAAGAAGAGATTTACTGGAAACGGCTCTAAAAAAAGTGCCGCGGCAAACCATGGCCATTTGACCGGTTCGCTGCGGCGAAAGAGACTGCCGTCAAATTATTTTGCGAGCATTTTCTTGAGCGATTCGATCACCACCACGGGGGTCGGGTCGGTGGCGTAGGCCATTGCCAGATAAAAAGCGGTATAGTCGCCGAAGTGCAGGCAGGTGTACATTTGCGCAAGCATCGAGCCACCGGCGGCCTTCACTTCCTCAGTCTGCCATCCCTGGCGCGTGAACAGCTTGCGCGTGAAAGCCACCCGCAGATTGTTGCGCGGGTGGTTGAACTTCGAGCGCAAGAAGATTACGATCGAGCGGTCAATTACCTCTTTGGGTTGCACCGTTCCGGCGACGGTATTGTGATCCAGCTCGGGGAGCTCCTCGAACTGAGCCCAGGCTTTGGCGACCTCCGAGATCTGTCCCTTCCAGCGGCGGGCGATCGGCGTAAGGCAATCGGCTCCGAACACGACCACCGATTTCCCCGCGCATTTCCCAGCCAAGCGCTTGGCCGCATTCTTTGCGGTGGAAACGCCGGCACCGATCTCCTTTTGCTGGCGGCGCATCGCCGCCGCGGCGCCGGCCACGTCGTTGGCCGGATCCGGCAGCAACCCCAGCCGGGCGGCGGCGGCGCACGGCAGGGCGAAAGTGTATCCCACCGCACTGCGGGGTTGGGCGGCATAGTTGAACTTCCACAACGCAATTCCGTCCTTCTCCGCATCCGCAGCCAGCTTTCCACCGGTGGTCATGGCCAGGATGGAGCATTTATTTTTTTTCGCAAACTGGTAGGCCGAGAGGGTCTCTTCGGTGTTTCCGGATTTGGATGAAGCGATCACCAGCGTTTCCGGCCCCTTGGCCCACGCCGGCAGCAGGTAATCGCGCCAGACGATGATCGGTGCATCCGAGAGGGGAGCTGCATACGCCGAGAGGATCGCCCCGCCGATGGCCGAGCCGCCCATGCCGGCGATAATGACCCGCCGTATTCTCGGGAGGGTAGGGGGCAGTGGAAAGGCTTGCCCCGCTTTCCAGGCTTCCTCTAATTGATCCGGGAGCCGGTCGATGTGTCCGAGCATGTCCTGCGGATCGAGCGTTTGCATCTGATGCATGTCATCCAAATTCATATGTCCTCACTTGGAAAAAAAGAATTCCTACCGACCTAACCCCTTCCCCCGTCTTTCTCTCCCTTAAGGCCTGTCCTCGAGCGGAGCGAGGGGAGAAAGGGAAGGGGGGGTTTTGGGTAAGAAAGGATTAGGTTTGTTTTTTCACTACCCTGGTGTGGATCAATTTATACACATCGCGTTTAGTCCATCCACTGCGGGCGGCGATTTCCTCGGCGATCTGCGCGGCCGGGAGATTGCGCTTCGCCTCGTGTTTCGCGGCCGCTCGAACCTTGGCCTCGGTCCATTTTTTAGACTCCTCCGCGCCGCCGATGACCAGCGTTATTTCCCCGAGCGGCGGATGGATCCGGAAGTGTTCCTGCGCTTGCCGGATGGTGCCGCGCACGAATTCTTCATGGACCTTGGTCAGTTCCCTGGCCACAACCAGTTTGCGATCCCCTAATGCAGAGAGAAGATCCGCCAGTGATTCCAGAAGCCGGTGCGGGGTTTCGAGCGCGATCAGCGTGCGCCGCTCGTCCCGCCACGGAGCCAAAAACGTTTTGCGCGCGGCGGACCGGCGCGGGAGGTATCCCAGATACACGAATGAATCGGTGGGCAATCCGGATGCGGTGAGCGCGGCGATGGGCGCGCACGGACCGGGAACAGGGGCCACGTCGTACCCGGCCGCGAGCGCGGCCTGGACGAGTTCGTAACCCGGGTCGTTCAACCCCGGCGTGCCGGCGTCGCTCACCAGCGCCACGTCGCCCGTTGCGAGTCTCGTCAGAATGGCGTCGATTCGCGTCAGTTTGTTATGCTCATGATACGAGATCATCGGCGTGCGGATCTCGAAGTGCCCGAGCAGTTTCCCGGTCTGGCGCGTATCCTCCGCGGCGACGCAAACCGCTTCCCGGAGAATCCGCAATGCGCGGGCGGAAATATCCTCGAGATTGCCGATCGGCGTCGCCACCAGGTAGAGCTTGCCCATGTCGGCGGGATTTTAGCACATCTTGCTTGACCGTGGTATTTATTTTCGTCGGATTCTTTCGCTGCATGCGGAGATCGGCGTTCCTCGGTGGAATCCGATTTCCCTGATGTCAGATGTTCGCCACGATAGGGGAAAAAGATCGCGTCGGTCTTAAAACCGACGCGGTTTATTATTATTCAATCAGTCTTCGGCCCCGGTTGGGAGAGCACCCGGGCGACCTCGCGCAAATCCATCCACCACTGTTCCTTCGGGCGCGAAAAGGTCATATCCGCCATACGCGGAATATCCCGGATATCGAAGAAATGCATCTGCCCGCCCTGCATGCCGATGAACATCACCGGCGGATTCTCCTTGGGGGATTCTTCGATGAGGTGTTCGATGCAACGCGCGGCCAGCCGCGTGGCCTGGATCCGGTCGAAGGGCGAGGGGTTCCCGCCCTGCTGCAGGTGGCCGAGAATCGCCTGGCGGACGTCAAACAGCTGCTTCCCCTCTTCTTCGAACAGGGCGTACATGAACGCCGTGGTGTAGAGCGGGTTGGCGTTCTCGTTGCGGATCATCAAACTGATGCGCTTGCCGGCCTCGAAGCCGCGCTTCAGATCGGCCAGGTCCTGCTCGAGATCCTTGAGGGTGACGCCCTCCTCGTGCATGTATATTCGTTCGGCTCCGGTGGCCAGGCCGCTCATCAGCGCCAGGTATCCGCAATAGCGGCCCATCACCTCCACCACGAAGCAGCGGTGCAGCGAGCCGCTGGATTGCTTGATCTTATCCACCGCTTCGACGATGTTGTTGACCGCAGTGTCCGCCCCGATCGAAAGCTCCGAGCCGGGCATGTTGTTGTTGATCGTCGCCGGAAGGCAGACGATGGGGATATTGAAGGCGGGGAAATTTTCGCGTTCCTTGCACAACCGGTAGGCGGCTTCATACCCCGACCAGCCGCCGATGATCAGCAGCCCGTGGATATCAAGTTCCTCGATATTCCGCGCGATGGCGTAGAGTTCTTTTCCAGAGGGGATTTTGCGGCCGGCGCCGAGTTCCGATCCGCCGCGCGGCGCCCACCCGGTGACGCTCATCCAGTTCATCTCGCGAATATCACCTTCGATCAGCCCGCGGATCCCTCCACGCACGCCGAGCATCGTGTGGCCTTTGTCGATCCCGAGCCGGACCGCGGCGCGCACGGCGGTGTTGATCCCCGGAGCGGGGGCGCCGGCGTTGAGCACGGCCAGGCGCAGGCGACGGTGCCCCGGCTGTGGCGCGTGCGGGAGGGAGCGGACCATCGTCCGCAGGGTCCGGAAGGCATCCTTGAACGAACTCCCGCGCAAGGCCATCGCCTGCTCGTAATCCTTCGCGGCGATCACTTCCCCCACTTTTTGGGTTTTCTCCACGCATTCCATCAGTGGTGTATGCGTGATCTGGTTGCCGCACCATCCCACCACTGTCGGTTCGGAATGCTCGGTGCTGTTTTCGATCTGCTCGACGGCGGCGTAGCCCATCATCGTCCCCAGGTTGCGGTCGAATGCGCTGGGCGAGCCCCCGCGCTGTACGTGGCCGAGGATGGTCACGCGGCAATCCTCGCCAAGCTTTTCCTCGAGCACCTGCTTGACGTAGGCGCTGCTGATCGGCTTTCCGTCGCGGTCGGTGGCGCCCTCGGCGACGATGACGGTGCTGTCGCGCCGGCCGGCCGCCCGGCCCGCTTTGAGCACCTCGCACATCACGTCTTCCCAGTGTTCCACGTCCGGCGGACTTTCGGGGATGAGAACCCAGTCGGCGCCGGTGGCGAGAGCGCTCATCAGCGCCAGGTACCCGCAATGGCGTCCCATCACCTCCACCACGAACGTGCGCTGGTGGCTGGTGGCGGTGGAGGAAATGGCGTCGACCGCCTCGACGATGCGGTGCAGGGCGGTGTCGGCGCCGATGGTCATGTCGGTGCCGAAGAAATCGTTGTCGATCGAACCGACCAGGCCGGTGATCGTCAGAAACGGGTGCTGCTTGGGAACCTCCTTGCCGATCTTGCCCGTGCGGGCGAGTTCTTCCAGAAGCGAGGACCATTCCTGGCGGAAGAGATTCGCGCCGGTCAGGCTGCCGTCCCCTCCGACGACCACCAGCGCGTCGATCCCGCACGCCAGCAGGTTGGCGGCGGCTTGGAGCCGGCCCTCGCGGGTGCGAAACTCGGCGCAGCGCGCGGTGCCGATGATCGTCCCGCCGCGTTGCAGGACGCCGCCGACGGAGTTCCAGGTCATCGGGCGGATCGCCTCCCCGCCGTCGACCATGCCCTGGTACCCCTCGGTGATGGCGAACACTTCCATGCCGTGATCGAGGGCGGTGCGCACCACCGCGCGGATGGCGGCATTCATCCCCGGAGAATCTCCGCCGCTGGTGACCACGGCCAATTTTCGTTTCTGTAGTGCAGTCATTCCATTCCCTTTTTTACTCCCGGCGCGGCGAACCGAAACCAGGCGCATCTCAATCGGAGCCGACTGGAAAATGTTTCCGCAAGATTTTCCCAACCGCAGATTAAGTATACTCCCGGCATCTTTTCATGATCATCATAGCAAGTGCCGGAGGTCTCTATAGAATGAAGGAAGGCCGCGACCGCCATGAGCTGCCAGGCATCCCGGCCTTCCTTCATTGCGTTTTGGTGCCCCCACAGAGATTCGGACTCTGGTTTAGGCCTTGAAAGGGCCGCGTCCTGGTCCACTAGACGATGGGGGCGAGCTTTCGGTGGAGCGGGCGGCATTGTACCATGAGGTGCGCGCCGCCTTCAAGCGGATTCTCGACCGAAGGCCGGGCGTGGAAACAGCGAAATGCGGCGCCGATTCCTTTTTGATACAATTCGTGGACCGAAGAAAGAAAGTCGGATTGGAGGCGACCAGCTTATGGAATTCAAAGTATCCACCGTTATCAAAGCGCCGGCCGGAAAGATCTACGATGCATGGCTCAATTCCAAACAACACGCAGCCATGACGGGCGGTACCGCAAAAATCACTCCGAAGGTGGGAGCGGAATTTGAAGCGTGGGACGGCTACATCCGCGGTAAGAACCTGATCATGGAACCCGGCAAGCGGATCGTGCAGTCGTGGCGGACGACGGAATTTGCCAAAGAGGAAAAAGATTCGCAGATCGAGGTGACGTTCGAAAAAGCGGCCGCGGGAACGAAGGTTACCCTCCATCACACCGGCCTACCCCCGCACGCGACGGAATACAAACAAGGTTGGGTGGACAATTATTTTGTGCCGATGAAGAAATACTTCGAGAGCTAACCCACCCCGGGTGTTCCCCGCGCACCGCCGCCCGCTTTGGAGATTAGGAAGTCGATCTCCTCCGCCAGCCAGTCGCTCATCCTGCCCTCCTGATCGGCGGCGCGGAAGCAGCCGCCCTCCTCCGCCAGAAGTTCCTCGTCGGACGCAAGGACGAACTCGCCGCCGTCCGTGGCAATCGGATGAATGATGCAATGAAACGGCTTCCATCGCCAGGGGTGCTCCCCTTCGGCGACGGCCGCCACCTGCAGCGCGCAAAGCCAATCCGGCCGAAGGAAGACGCACTCCGTCCCGCCGTAGTGCGCGGGGTTGGGGATCACGCCGGAAGGGACGACGTACCCCGAGGGGAAGTCGGAATCCCTTTCTTCGATGGCACCAAACCAGCAGTTCGGATCCCTTCTTCCTTCCGCCATGTGGGGGAGAATGGCGTCGGCATAGAGCAGGACATCCTCCTTTTCCAGCGGATCCACCCACACCCCATGCAAACAGCAGGCCGCATGGCATTCCTCCAAACGGCATCGTCGCAGCCTGGTGGTTCGAAATAAAGTTCCCGAGAGAATAAAGGGATGCTGGAAACGCAGAATGGTCATCGAGCGGTCCGAGCCCTTGTTTTCCCCATTTTCTTTTTGCCAGCCGGATGATGTGCGTCAAGGTTCTTTTTCAGAAAGTTCCCGGTGTAGGAATTTTTTATTTCCGCCACCTGTTCCGGCGTACCTTGGGCGACGATCCGTCCGCCGCCGTCGCCGCCTTCCGGTCCCAGGTCGATCAGATAGTCGGCCGCCAGGAGAACGTCCGGGTTATGTTCGATCACGCAGACGGTATGCCCCTCGGCCACCAGGCGCTCGAGCACCGCGATCAAACCCGCCACGTCGGCGGCGTGCAGTCCGACCGACGGCTCATCGAGGATGTAAAGCGTATGCCCCGCGCTTCGGCGCGAGAGTTCCCGCGCCAGCTTGATGCGCTGCGCCTCCCCGCCCGAAAGCGTGGTCGCCGGCTGGCCGATGCGGATGTACCCCAGCCCGACATCGTGGAGTGTGTCAAGACGGCGGGCAATCGAGGGGATGGCGGCGAATAATTCGCGCGCCTCGTCCACGGTCGCGTCGAGTATATCGGCGATCGTCCGGTCCTTGAAGCGCACCTGCAGCGTTTCGCGGTTGAAACGCGCCCCGCCGCACACGTCGCAGGGGATGAACACGTCCGGCAGGAATTGCATCGACACTTCCACCTGCCCCTGGCCTTGGCAGGCTTCGCAGCGCCCGCCCCTCGAGTTGAAGGAAAAACGTCCGGGCTTATAGCCGCGCACTTTGGATTCCGGGAGCGCGGCGTATAGCTCGCGGACGTCCGCATACAGGCCGACGTAGCTGGCGGGATTGGAGCGGGGGGTGCGGCCGATGGGTGTGGGATCGATGGGAATCACTTTATCGACGAATTCCCGGCCCTCGATTCCTTCCCAGGGGCCCTCCTCGCCCGCGTCCCTCAGAAGCGACCGGAGCACAACGTCGAAGAGCAACGAGGATTTTCCCGAGCCGGAAACTCCCGTTATGCACACGAGCATCCCGAGCGGGATGCGTACGGTGACGTTTTGCAGATTATTGGCATGCGCGCCAATCACGGTCAGGAATCGGCCGTTGCCGGGCCGCCGGCGCTTGGGCGGTTCATACCGGAACCCGCCGGCCAAAAAGCGGCCGGTGAGCGAACGCCGGTCAGCTTCCATTGCACCCGGCGTGCCTTCGGCGGTGAGGAAACCTCCTTGCGGCCCGGCGCCCGGGCCTAGCTCGACGATCCAATCCGCCGCGCGCACGATCTCCTCGTCGTGTTCGACCACCAGCACCGTGTTGCCCAGGTCGCGCAACCGCAGCAGGCTTCCGAGCAGCTGGTGCACGTCGTGCGGGTGCAGGCCGACCGTCGGTTCGTCCAGGACGTACAGCACGCCGCTGAGGCGCGAGCCGATCTGGGTCGCCATGCGCACGCGCTGGCCTTCGCCGCCGGAAAGCGTGGAAGACGGGCGCGAGAGGGCGATGTAACCGACGCCGACCTCCTCTAAATATTCGAGCCGGTGGCCCACTTCGGCCAGGATCGGTTCCGCAACGGCGTGGGCGCGCGCCGCGTCGGTTGCGCTTCCCGCCTCCAGCCGATCCCGCAAATCGCGCATCCACAGGCGCAGGCGGGAAACCGTCTCCCCGCTCACTTCGATGATGTTTTTGCCGTCGACCGTCACGGCGAGCGATTCCTTGCGCAGCCGCTTTCCGCCGCATTCCTCGCAGACCCGCTCGCTCATCAGGCTCTCCACCCGGCCGCGGAACACCTCGCTTCCGCTTTCGGCGTAACGCCGCTGAAGATACGGGATCAATCCTTCATAAGGGGATTCGAAAAAGGCGCGCTTCCCTTCGCGTCCGGTAAATTCCACGCGGATTTTCTCGTCGCCGCTTCCGAACAGGATCGGCCGAATCTCGGCAGGGGAAATTTGTCCGATGGCCATCTCTGGATTGAAACCGAAATGCGCCGCGAGGGATTCAAGCCACAGCGACTGGGAGCGCTGGCTTTCCTCGCCCTCCAGCGCCAGCAGCGAAAGCAGCGCCTCGTCGAGCGGCTGGGAGGGATCCGGGAAGATGCGCGCCGGGTCGATCTCGAGCCGCGCCCCCAGGCCCTGGCAGGTGGGGCAGGCGCCGTGGGGCGAGTTAAAGGAAAAAGAATTCGGCTGGATGTCCGGCAGGCTGATCCCGTCCACCGGGCACGCGAACCGCTCGGAGAAGAGGATGTCGGCGGGCGGCGTTGCGGAGAGGTTTTGCGCGATCAGGAACCCGTCGCCGGTGCGCAGCGCCGTTTCGACCGAATCGGTCAGGCGGCTGAGGAACTCCTCCCGTGCCGAATCGGGGACGACCAGCCGGTCGATTACCGCTTCGATATCATGGGCGGTGTGGGGATCGAGGGAGAGTTCGGCGTCGGTCTCGTACATCCGGCCGTCGACGCGCATTCGTACGAATCCCGACTGGCGCATTCCTTCGACGGCGGCCTGGTGCACGCCCTTGCGCGCCCGCACCACCGGCGAGAGCAGCGTCCACTTTGTTCCGGCAGGATAGGCGGCGATGGCGGCGGCGATTTCCTGCGCAGATTGTTTCTGCACCTCGCGGCCGCAGATCGGGCAGTGCGGAATTCCCGCGCGCGCGAACAGCAACCGCAGGTAGTCGTAAATTTCCGTGATCGTGCCCACCGTCGAGCGCGGGTTCGAACTGAGGCCGCGCTGGTCGATGGCCACCGCCGGGGAGAGGCCGTCGATCAGATCAACATCGGGATGCCGTAGCTGACCGAGGAACTGGCGCGCGTAGGCCGAGAGGGATTCCACATAGCGGCGCTGGCCTTCGGCAAACAGCGTATCGAAGGCCAGCGAGGATTTTCCCGAACCGGAAATCCCGGTGACCACCACCAGCTTGTTCTTGGGGATCGTCACCGAGAGGTTTTTGAGATTGTGCTCCCGTGCTCCGGAGATGCGCAGAACGTCGCCGATCATCGATCCGGTTCCTTCTCCGGATGCGGATCCGCTTCCGCATCGCCGTACTCGATCATCGACGGAGTGACGTGGATGCCGCATTCGCCTCCCGCCTTGGAGGTGCCCGCCCAACGCCCGGCGCGTTCGAACCGGCCCCAGGTTCCGGCGAGCGTGCACGGCTGGCATCCGAGGCTGACGAAGCCGCGATCGTACAGCGGATTATAGGGAACGTGGTTTTCGCGGAGGTAATGCCAGATGTCGTCGGCGGTCCAGGCGGCAAGCGGATTGACCTTCATCAGATTATTGGCGACTTCCGCCACGCGAATCCCGCGGCGGTACTCGGTTTCGTCGCGCCGCAAACCGGTGATCCAGACGTCGTAATTACGCAAGGCGCGGGCCATCGGTTCCACCTTGCGGATTCCGCAGCAGCGGTCGGGATCGGTGTGGAACAGGTCTGCCCCCAGCGTGCGCTCCTGTTCCTCCACGCTGATCCGCGGAGAGAATTCGATCACATGCAATCCCCATTCCTTTTCCAAGCGGTGGATATATTCGACCGTCTCGGGGAAGTCGTACCCCGTGTTGAGATACACCACGTCGATATCCGGGCGGATGTCGCGCAGCATGTGGAGCAGGGTGACGCTGTCCTTGCCGAACGACGCCGCTAGACAGATGCAGCGGAACTCCGAACACGCCCAGCGCAGAATTTCCTGCGGGGTGGATTGTTCCAAAGCCTCAATTTTTTCGGATGTAATCTCGGCAATCTTGGCCATGGTTTCCCGGTTTTCCGTGCCGGAAGATTCCCCCGATTATCAGTGAAAAATATAACATGGTTCTGGATATAAATTCTCTTAAATCACAAAATCCGGCGATATTCCGCTATTTTAGAAGAAAATTAAGTTAGGGGTATATGCTTGACAATAATGAATAGTAGTATATAATATTATATGAGGCTATATATTATGGATGATATAGCAACATTCGATAAAGAACTGAAGCGCGGAACGCTCGAGATGATTCTGCTCCGCCTGATCTCCGAACGGCAAATGTACGGTTATGAACTGGCCGCGACTTTGGAGAAAAGGGGCGGGAGCTCCTTCCGCATCAAGGAAGGGACGCTCTATCCGGTGCTCTATCGGATGGAGAAAGCCGGCTATATCGATGCCCGCTGGGAGACGCTGGAGCGCGGGGTGCCGCGCAAGTATTACCGGCTGACCAAAGCCGGCGCGAAATATCTCGAAGCCCGAATCTCCGAGTGGAAAGATTTCTCCTCCGCCGTCGAGCGGATAATGGAAAAGGAGAGGACCCAATGACACCGGTAAAATCCAACCTTGCCGATCAATACGTCCAAAAAGTCATGGACTTGATCTACGGACCCGAGGCGGACCGTGCCCGGATCGAAACCGATCTTAAATCGCATTTGCAGGAAGGCCTGGCCGGCGGGGAAGACATGGCCGCGCTCGTCGAGCGGATGGGCGACCCGCGCCAGGTGGCGGCGGAGTTTATGCAGGAGGTTCCGCTGGTCTATGCTGGTTTTTGGCGGCGGCTGGCGGCGTTTCTGGTGGACATGATCGTCATCATTCTTTTTGGGGGATTGGCCGCCGTGTTGACCATATCCCTGTCCAACGTCGTGCCGCAGCATCCCTTGGGATTATTGGAAAATATACTCGGAGGGATTGTTATTCTGTTCGTGTTGATCAGTGCCAATGCCTGCATTGCCATCATCCTGGTGTACTTCCCGCTCCTGGAGGGCCGTTTCGGACAGACGCTTGGCAAGCGGTTGTTCGGACTCGTCGTGCGATCCGAGGATGGCCTGCCGGCGGGCTACGGGAAAGCGATCCTGCGCCGGATTTCCTTCTACTTTGAAATCCTCCCGATCGACGCGCTGTTCATCCCCTTCAACCCGAAACACCAGCGCGGGTTCGACATCCTCGCGCGGACGATTGTGGTGAGGGCGAAATGATCCTCCACGCCGGATCGGCAAACTCCGGCAATTGACCTCATCACTTGAAATGGAAAGAGCCGTCTGTTAAGACGGCTCTTTTGATAAAAAGTGGTCTGTTGCTTTTTATACGTGGATGCCCGCACACACGAGCTGATGGACTTATTTTAAAGTGATTATTTTTCTTCCGTTGCCGTCGGCGGCGTGGGCGTGGGTTGGATAACCCCTTCATCCGGCATACGGATTGTTCCTTTTAAGAAGCCGCCTTCCTCGGTGGAGAGATTTGACGTGGTCACGTCGCCGTACAGCCGTCCGGTTCGCGTCACCTGGACCTTGTCGGCGATCACATTGGCCTGAACCGTCCCGCCGGCCACCACGGAAGGGGCCCGAATCTCTTCCGAGATTACCTTTCCCTGTTCGCCGACCACCAGCGGCCCTTCGATGTCGATCTTGCCCTCGAAGACGCCCTCGATACGGACTCCGCCCTTGCCGGTGAGAAACCCCTTGATCGAAATCCCCGGTCCCAATACGGTTTCGATCTTGCCGGTGGTGCGGAGGATTTCGGGAAGCGCGGGAGATTCTTTTTTCTGGAACATAAGTCTCCTAAATTGGTTGAGCCGGAAAATTATTCACGAAGGGCACGAAGGACACGGAGAATTCAAGATCAATTTCCTGCTTCGTGCCCTTCGTGAATTATTAAGCCGATTTATCTCGCCGAAGATCGCCCGCCGCGGGCAACCCGCCGGCGGAGGTCGCGGCCAGCGCGGCCTTCACGATCGCGCGCGCAAACGTTTCCGCCGCGCAGGCCCCAACCAGGCTGACATCGGCGGTACGGTTGCCGGTTGAGAGCGCGAAGAGTGTATCCCCATCGAGCATGGTATGCGCCGGGCGGATCGCACGGGCTAGGCCGTCCTGCGCCATTTGCGCCATCTTGCATGCCTGTTCTTTCGTCAGCCGGGCGTTGGTGGCCACCACGCCGATCACGGTATTTCCACCGGTCGCCAGCCGAAGCACCAGCCGGCCGGGAAGACTGCGCATCACGGCGAGCGTATCCGCAAACGGTCCCTTCTTGCCCAGGCGTAACGGTCCCGTCCGCAGCGGACGCGCGCCAGCCAGGATCGCGCCTCCCGCGGGATCGACCACGTCTCCAAAGGCGTTGACCGCGACGATTGCACCCACCACGATGCCGCCGCCGCAGTCCATGCTCGCCGTGCCGATTCCGGACTTCATCGCGCCGGCCATTCCAAAAATTTTACCCACCGTGCAGCCGGTCCCCGCGCCGACGTTTCCATCCGCCGGAGGGTCGGAAGACGCCAGCCGGCAGGCGCGATATCCCATTTCGGCATCCGGCCTCACCTTGGAAGATCCGATGGCGAGGTCGAAGAGAATCGCGGACGCCACGATCGGCACTTTCACCACGCCGGTCGGGAAGCCGATCTTGCGTTCTTCGAGGTAGCGCATCGCGCCGGATGCGGCGTCGAGCCCGAAGGCCGAACCGCCTGCGAGCATCACGGCGTGCGCCTTTTGGACCAAATGCATCGGCCGGAGCGCGTCAGTCTCGCGCGTCCCCGGCGCGCCGCCGCGTTGGTCCACGCCGGCCACCGCGCCTTTGGGGCACAGGATCACCGTGCAACCGGTGAGCGCACCCAGATCCTGCGCGTGACCAACGTATATGCCGGGAATGTCGGTAATCGAATCGTGAATTTTCGTCATGGTTTCTCCGGCATTGGCGGCAGCAGCGCGATCAGCCGCTCGATCACCGCTTCGGCAACGCGGTACTTGTCCATCATCGGCAGGTTATGGGAAGACCCGTCGGCGGCGAAGATCGTCACCCGGTTGGTATCCGATTCAAAGCCAGACGTGGGTTCGCCGATTTCATTGGCGACGATCAGGTCGAGCCGCTTGGCGCCGAGTTTCTTCAGCGCGTTCTTCTCCAAATCCTCCGTCTCGGCACAAAACCCGATCGTCACTTGCGGATGCCCGCTCTTGGCTTTTTCGAGCGAGACTTCCATTAATATATCCTCCGTGCGCTCCAAATGGATCGCGTCCAGGGAGGTATCTTTTTTAATTTTTTGAGCAGCCGAGTGCGAAGGGCGGAAATCCGCGACGGCGGCGGCCATGATCAGCGCGTCGGCGTTGGCTGCCTCGGCCAGGACGGCTTTGCCCATCCCCGCTGCGGCGCGCACATCGATGCGCCGCGCGCCGAAAGGTGTGGCCAAGGCCGAGGGCCCAGCGACCAGCACGACGTCCGCGCCGGCATCGAGCGCCGCCTGGCCCAGCGCGAAGCCCTGTTTGCCGGAGGAGCGGTTGGTCAGCACGCGCACGGGATCGATCGGCTCCTGCGTTCCGCCGGCGGTAACGACCACCTTGCGGCCGCGTAAAGGTCCGCCGCGCGAAAGCAGATGGCGCACGCGGTCAAGGAGCTCCGCCGGCTCGGTCATCCGCCCTTTGGCGGAAAGACCCGACGCCAGATGTCCCTCCTCCGGGCCGGCGACGATCGCACCGCGCGCGATCAGCATCTGCAGGTTGGCTTGGTTTGTGGGGGAGGCGAACATCCCCCCGTCCATCGCCGGCGCGATCATCAGCGGGCAGCGCGCCGAAAGCGCGGTCAGTGAGAGCAGGTTGTCGGCCAGCCCGAGCGCGAGCTTCGCGATCGTGTTGGCGGTGACCGGGGCGATCAGCAGCAGATCCGCCGGCCGGCCGAGGTTTACGTGCAGGACGTGGGCTTCGGCGCCCCACAATTCGGCATCGGTGTGTGCCGTGCGGCCGGTGACGGATTGAAAACTGATCGGGGCGACGAATCGCGTCGCGGCTTCGGTCAGCAGGACGTCCACCTCGGCGCCGGCCTGGGTGAGCTTACTCGCCAGGTCGACCGCCTTATAGGCCGCGACGGAACCGGTTACTCCCAGAAGAATGCGTTTGCCTTCGAAGGGGTTCATTGATTCATCTCGTAGATCATGCGCAGGCCGTCGAGCGTGAGCCACGGCGCGAGGATTTCGATCACGCGGGTCTCGTGGGCGATCAGGTCCGCCTGCCCGCCGGTGCCGATGACCTTCATCTCGTTTCCGAGTTCTTCGCGGAAACGCGCGACCATGCCCTCCACCAGGCCGACGTAACCGAAGAGCAGGCCGGATTGTATCGCGTGCACGGTGTTTCGTCCGATGGCCGTGGGCGGCCGGACGAAGTCGACGCGCGGAAGCTTGGCGGTGCGCTGGAAGAGCGCCTGGGCCGCGATCCCGATTCCGGGCGCGATTGCGCCGCCCAGGTATTCGCCCTTGGACGAGAGCGCGTCGAACGTGGTGGCGGTCCCGAAATCGACGATGCAAGCCGGCCCGCCATAGAGCCGGAAGGCCGCGGCCGCATCCACAATGCGGTCGGCGCCCACCGCGCGCGGATCTTCGTAACGGATCTTCACGCCCGTATGCACGCCGGCGTCGACCACCAGCGGATCGCACTTGAGGTAGACCCGGCAGGTTTCGATCCAGCGGCTGGTGAGCGGCGGAACGACCGAGGCCATCGACACGCCTTGGATGTCGGCCGGGGATTTGCCGGCGAGCTGGAGCAAGCCGGTCACCTGCAGGCCGAATTCATCCGGCATGCGTTCTTGTTCGGTCGAGAGCCGCCAGCGCGGTCCCAGCGCCGCGCCTTCATATAAACCTAAAGTGATGTTGGTGTTTCCGATATCAATGCACAGGAGCATGGCGCACCTCGCGGATCTTGTTCTTCTCATCCACCAGCACGATCTCCGGTTTCCAATCGGCCGGGAGCGGCTCCTCGGCCTGGCCGTAGGCCATGATGATGATTTTATCCCCAACGCTCACCACCCGCGCCGCGGCGCCGTTCATGCGGATCACGCCCGAGCCCGCCGGGCCGGTTATCACGTAAGTTTCCAACCGTGCACTGCTATCGACGTCGGCGATCTGGACCAGTTCGTATTCCACCAGCCCGGCAGCCTTCATCAAGTCCGAGTCGATCGTGATGCTGCCTTCGTAATCGGCGTTGGCGTCGGTGACGGTGGCGCGATGAATTTTCGATCTTAACAAAGTGCGTTTCATTTTTTCAAAAGGTCCTTTCTTTACAAAGCGTGCTTTTATTTTCTACGATCGAGACGATAGACCATAGACGATAGACGACGGACCGTGGTCGATGGTCCGTGGTCAATGGTCTATGGTCCATGGTCCCCTTTCTTCTTCTACCATTTTCCTTTTCAAGTAAGCGCGCCCGTGTCCCATGTATCATCCCTTAGCAGGAAATTATCTATCAACCTCGTCTTCCCGATCCGCACCGCCATCGAG
>JBEKDW010000017.1:0-16452 GCA_050014155.1 Anaerolineales bacterium | reverse complement strand
AACGAATTCGCCCGCATGTTCGGTTACCTCTCGCCGGAGGACGTTTTTAAATCGGTGCGCGATATAGAGAAAGATATTTTTGCCGACCCCCCCCGGAGGGGGGAGATCCTCCGCTTGCGGGCAAAGGATCCACGTCTGACGACGTTCGAAAATCTCTATCGGCGAAAAGATGGCAGCACTTTTTGGGGGCATTTAACCGTGCATACCGTAATGGATGTAGACCAAAAAGCTCTTTATTTCGAAGGGTTTATCGAAGATGTCACCACGGATCGCGCGATGGAGGAAGCGCTGCGGGAGAGCGAAGAAAAATTCCGTTCCACCTTCCAGAATTCCGCCTCCGGCGTGGCGCTGATCGGCCTCGATGGACGACACCTGATGGTCAATCCGGTCCTTTGCGAAATCCTCGGCTACTCCGAAAAGGAATTACTGGCAACAGACTTTTTCAAACTTACCCATCCGGACGATAGGGAAATCAGCCGCAAAGTCATGCTCGGGGCGCTGGAGGGCAAGGGGAAAAATGTCCGATTCGACAAGCGCTACCTACACAAGGACGGACACACGATTTGGACGGAAGTCAATGCCGCACTGGTGTACGGAACCGATGGAAAGCCGTCGCATTTTATCTCCCACGTGGTCGACATCACCCGGCGCAAGCAGGCGGAGGAGGCATTACGGGAGAGCGAGGAACGTTATCGAATGCTCTTTGAATTATCGCCCGATTCCATCGCCGTCTATCAGGATGGGAAAATTATCTACGCCAATCCGGCCACGTTCCGGCTGCTGGGAGCGAAAGCACCGGAGGAAATCATCGGCCGGCTGATGCTGGATTTCGTCCACCCGGATTATCGGGAAATGGTGTTGAAACGCTCGCGGCAGCAGGAACGAGAAGGCAAGTCCGCTTCTCCGGCCGAGGAAAAATTCGTCCGCCGGGATGGAAGCTCCGTGGATGTGGAGGTCATGGCCGCCCCATTCCAATACCGGGGCAAATTATCGCATTTGGTGATCAGCCGCGACATCACCGAACGCAAGCGGGCGGACGAGATGCTGCGCGAACAAGAGGAGCGCTTCCGAACGATCTTCGAAAACGCCAACGTCGGCGTATGCATCGTGGGCCTCGACGGGCGTTTGATCCAGGTCAACCGGCAAATGTCCGTGATGTTCGGATACAGCCGCGAAGAATTGGAGCGGATGACCGTCAATACCATCGCCTCTCCGGAGGATGCGGATCTCAGCTCGGCGTTTATGCAACAGGCGATCGACGGTGAAACCGCGCAGGCCGGTTTTGACAAACGCTACATCCATAAAGACGGGCATGTGGTTTGGGGGCACGTTTCCAGCTCCCTGGTCCGGGATTCAAAAGGGAATCCGCTGTACTTTATCTCGCATGTTCAGGATATCACCGAGCGCAAGCAGGCGGATGAGGCGCTGCGCGAGAGCGAAGAGAAGTTCGCGAAATTGTTCCAGGACGCACCGGTGCTGATCATCATCACCGATACGGAGAGCGATACCTGCCTCGACGTGAATGAGGAGGCCCTGCGCGTGTTCGGCTACCGCCGCGACGAGGTGATCGGCAACAAGTTGTTCGACCTGGGCGCGATCACCCGCGAAAATCGCGACCGGCTTGTGGAGGAAACGGAATCCCGCGGCCGGATCACCGGCGTCGAAATGAACTTCCGCGCCAAGGACGGACACACCATCGTCGGCCTCTTCCGGGCCGAGCGCATCTCCATTTCAGGTCGCAACTGCATGCTGGGGGCCATGGTCGACATCACCGAACGGAAGCAGGCGGAGGAGGCGCTGCGCGCGCTGGCGCTCCGCCACGAGGCGCTTCTCTCGGCCATCCCCGAGATCATTATGGAGGTGGACAGTAGCAAAGTGTACACGTGGGCCAATCCGGCCGGGAAGGAATTCTTCGGCGAGGATGTAATCGGTAAGGAGGCAGCATCCTATTTTGAAGGCGAACAGGACATTTACGCGACGGTTCAACCAATATTCAACGGCAACGAAGACACGATCTATGTCGAAAGCTGGCAGCGGCGTAAGGACGGGCAGAAACGCCTGCTGGCCTGGTGGTGCCGGACGCTGAAGGATGACCGCGGGACCATCACCGGTGCGCTGTCGTCCGCCCGCGACATCACCGATCAGAGAATGGCGGAGGAGAAGATCCAGAACCTTTCCCGTTTCCCGGAGGAAAACCCGAACCCGGTGATGCGCATGACCCCCGACGGAGTGCTGTTGTATGCCAACCAGTCCAGTCGGCCGTTCCTGACCTATTGGAATATCGGGGTCGGCCAAATTGTTCCGGAGGATTGCCGGGGGCTGATTCGGGAAGCGTTTGCCTCCCAGCAGGGAACGCGAATCGAAACCCGCATTGGAGAAAGAATTTTCAACTGCACCATAGCGCCGATTATCAGTTCGGGTTACGTCAATGTGTACGCCCGGGATATTACCGACCGCAAACGGGCCGAAGAGGCGCTAACCCGCCAGACCGAGGAACTGCGCCAGCGCAACCTGGAATTGGCCCGCGTGAATGAACTGACGGATAGGCGCCTGCAGCAGCTGGCGGCCATGCGCACCGTGGATATGGCGATCAGCAGCAGCTTTAAATCCGAGCTGGTCATGGAGATTCTCTTGGAACAATTGACCAGCCAGCTGAAGATTCATGCGGCGGACATCCTGATCTTCCATCCGGCCATGCAGGGTTTTCGATTTTTCTGTGGACGGGGTTTTTACGCCACGCCCTCTACCTCGGAATACCTCCGATTGGCAGACAGCTACGCGGGCCGCGCCGCCCAGGAACGCCAGATGATCAAGGTGCCGCGGCTGGATGAAAAGGCGGATCAGCCGAAAATTTTCCCGAGAATTGCAAAAGAGGGGTTTGTCTCCTATGCCTGCCTGCCGCTGATCGCCAAGGGGCAGATCAAAGGGGTGATGGAAATCTGCCAGCGGGATACCCTCGAACTGGGTCCGGAGGAGGATTCATTTCTGGAGATGCTGGCGGGGCAGGCGGCGATCGCCGTCGATAACGCCGAGATGTTCGGGAACCTGCAATCCTCCCGCGACGAACTGCAGCTGGCATTCAACAGCACCCTGGCGGGCTGGGCGCGCGCGCTGGAATTGCGCGACCGCGAGGCGGAAGGCGAAACCCAGCGGGCGGCGGACCAAGCGATGCGGTTGGCGCAGATGCTGGGCGAGAGCGATGAGGATCTCACCCACTTGTACCGCGGCGCCATCCTGCACGACATCGGCATGATGTCCGTCCCGGACGATATCCTGCTCAAGCACGGCCCGCTGACGGACGAGGAATGGACCATCGTGCGCAGGCATCCGCAAGTTGCTTTCGACATCCTCTCGCCGGTTCTCTTCCTGCGCCAGGCGCTCGATATTCCGCACTGCCACCATGAGAAATGGGACGGTTCCGGCTACCCGCGCGGGCTCAAGGGCGAGCACATCCCGCTTGCCGGCAGGATTTTCGCGGTGGTGGACGTTTCGAATGCGCTCCGTTCCGACCGGCCGTACCGCAAAGCGTGGAAGGATGCGGAAGCCGATGAATACATCCGCAGCCAATCCGGCAAGCAGTTCGATCCGGCGGTTGTGCAGGCGTTTTTCCGGTTGATGAATGGTCATTAGATTGTTATCGGAAAAAACATAAATCGACTCCACTTCCATCCATTCGTCATACCCATGTGCACTAAATGGGCATCCACGAAACAAAAGGGTGATTCCTTGGGCGCCCAAACAGAATCCCCGCCCCCGGGAAAAACTCCCGAGGGCAGGCCAAGCATACGCGGGGGTGACGGGCTGCCCGTCTACCTGCAATTAAACCCGGCGGAGGAAATGCCGCCAAGGCTTAACCAGCGATCGAATACGGCCGCTCGATCGGATTTCGCAAATTTTGACCTGTCAGGTCTGAAAGACCTGACAGTTTTTTATGTAGGTCGGATCGAGGCGGCCGTGGAGATCTTCTGCAATCTATAAAAAGGCTTGAATGGGAGCGGGGTAAGATTCCACTTGAAGGTCAATGTACCGATAAAAAGGTTGTTACGGCCCGGATTTTTTCCTGCCGAGATGTTTGGAACACAATCGGGTTAAATAATTCCCGGCGAAAGCACACCGACCTAACCGACCGCTGTGTTTCCGCCGGGCTTGATGAACAGCCGATTGTTTCGTGCCTTGAAAGAAGACGTCGTTTCCCCCGGTTATTCCGGGGATTCCCCCTCGGCCGCGCCTGGTTTTCGGCGCGAAACGCGCTGCTTGGCGGATTCAACCGCATCGTCAACCCGTTCCCGTCCCGTGCTGATCGCCGTCTCGGCTCTCGAGCGGAAATCATCGGCCGCCTCTTCGGCGCGGCCCTTTAATTCGATGCTGCGTTCCCGGATCAACTCGCGGGTTTCCTCTCCGCTTTGAGGAGCCATCAAGAGCGCCACCCCGGCGCCGATCAGACCGCCGATCATAAAACCTGCCAGAAAAGCTCCCAGATCGCTATCGTGCTCCGCCATGATTGTTGCTCCTTTCTCCGGTCGGGGAATGCGCGTGACAAGCGCACATTCTAGTCGGACTTACGGAACAGCCCCAAGACTTCCAACACCCGCTGAATTGCCGCCAGCGAGCTCTGCAGTTTGACCACCGGCTCCACGAGGGATTCACTCAGGAAGAGCGTCGTCCCGCGCAGCGTGTCGAGCGTGTCGTTGGCGTTTTCCAGCATCGGACGGATTTCCATCTCCAGCAACAACGTCAACCGCGCGATCTGGACGGCCAGTACAATCACCGCTACGCCGACAACCATGAATTCCAGAGCCAGCAGAATCAGGAAAATATCCCGCGCAGTGCTGGTCATCGCTTCGTTGCGGGAAAGCAGGAATAACCCGATTCCAACGGCCACCAGCAGCAAAACCAGAACAGCGCCGAAGAGAAATAACCTTCTGCGCAAACGGCTGCTGCGTTGCGGATTGACGGGTTTTCCAGCCATACGATGATTATACACCATGGCTTTTCCGCTGGGCTATAATGGAGATGCGCAGAAGTTTGAGGAAATAATCCGTCCGGCAGAGGGTTTTTCTTTGGCTTGGACGGCGCCATCCCGCGCCGGATTTATTTTGGCGGCGCACCCGGAAATCGAGATGGCGCCGGTGGTTTTTCCACCGGCGGGGGAACGCGGCGGAGGAATAATCCCGGATCCCTGCGCAGGATCGAAGTCCGGACTACCGAAAGCGGGAGACGAATCCAGGGAGGGACCGATGACTTTAACGATGCCGCCTGCCGACGGGGAAAGCGCGCCGTCGCGACCGCTCAGAAGAAGGCGGGCACGCTCCTTCCTTCCGTTCCTTGGACAGGAGGAGCGCGACCGGACTCTGGACGATCTGGCGCAGCGCGCGTTTCCGCGGTTGAATTTCTTCCTGTTCACGCTGTTGGCTGCCGTGCTTTTCAGCTTGGCGCAGATTCTCTCCTGGCCCGTGCTCTGGGCTCTCGGTTTGGTTCTCGCGCCTTTGCTCAGCCCGCTGACCGGTGCCGCGCTGGGGCTGGTCACTTCCTCGCTGACATTTACCGTCCGCAATCTCGCTGCGCTGGCGCTGGGGTGGATCCTGGCTTTTCTCGCCGCCTGGCTGATCGTTTTTCTTGCGTTCGTTTCCGACCCCGGCAAGATCTATCCGCTTCTGGAACCCGTTGCATTGATCGCGACCGTCCTGGCGGCGGCCTGGTTGACGTGGAGATTCCTGCGCGGAGCGCCGGATTCCTGGATGCCCAGCGCCGTGGTTTCCTATCTATGCCTCTACCCACTATGCGCCGCCGGATGGACGGCAGCCACCGGAAAGGGCGACGGCGCAATCACCGCGCTGCTGGCCTGGGCCATCCGTGTCTCCCTGGCGCTCCTCGCCTCGATGGGAACCTATCTTGCGCTCGGGTTCCGCCCATCGGAAAGGACAGCCCGCGCTTATGTGGGAATTGCCGCCATGGTACTGATCGGGGTAATGCTGATCGGCGCCTGGGCGGTAAGGGGCACTCCAGGTGCAGAGCCTGCACCGATCCCCATGTCTACGAGCACCTCCACCGCAACGTTCACTCCAACGCCGGAACCAAGCATCACCCTGACCGCGACCGATACTCCACCCCCAAGCCAAACCCCCATTCCCAGTGCGACCTTTACCGCCACCTATCCCTCGGTGAAAGCGATCGTACGCGGGACCGGAGCAGGCGGCGTATTCCTGCGGGACGCGCCCAATGGGAAGAAAATCGATTCGCTCAACGACGGCGACGAAGTGATAGTCATTGGCCCGGCCGTGCAGGCCGACACCACCTGGTGGATTCCCGTGCGGACGGCTTCGGGAAAGATCGGCTGGATGGCAATGGAATTTTGCGCCACCGTGACACCTACATCCAAACCAGCATAATAAGAAACCGCCGGCAGAAAGCCGGCGGGTGATGGTTTTATTTTATCGGCGATCAAAAGTTATGAAATTCGCCCACTCGTCTACGGCGCCTGTACTTGGAAATTGTCGAAGGCAATTTGCGCCGTGTCGCCGGCTTTAGCCAATTCCACCGCGACTCCGACCTTCCCCGATTTCAAGATGCTGTCTTCGGTCTGGTCGACCAACTCGCCGTTGATAAAGAACGAGAAGCTCGTGCCCTTGGCCAGCATGCCGACCTGGTTTAACCCCGAGGTATTAATCTGCGAGGACGAAGTCCAATCGAGGATCGTGGTCCACTGGCTATTATTGAGCACCAGAAAACCATAGAATTGATCTTCTGCGGCGATGGCGAAAAAATATTTATTACCGGAACTTTGTCTACAGACCAGCCCATAATTTGAAGATGCCGGTCCGGTTTTATTTTCCACTTCGACGGTAATATAGAAATTGTTCAGGTTTTTCACGGTCGGAGTTAACGCCCAGAAAACTCCTTGAAGGGCGGTAATATCCACAAGATATTGCCCGTCGGTTATGGAAACAGAGCTATCCGCGAAAGTGTCATTGCTTGGCCCCACGAACCAGTTGTTGATATTGTCGTCGAAGGAATCTGTAAGGACGACCGGCCAGTCGAGATAGGATTGCGTTGGCGTCAGCGACGGGGTGAAGGTCGGTGTGATCGTCGGGGTCTCGGTGGGTGTCGGGGTCTCGGTGGGTGTCGGCGTGCTGGTTGCGGTGGGAGTCGGCGTGGGCGCCAGGAACGGAATGCTGCTGCAGGCCAGCGAGGAGAGGAACAGCCCCGCCGCTACCGCCAGGATAGGGAACCATCGTTTTTTCAAGGTGTCGCTGCGCATGAGATTTTTTCTCCCGAAAGGATATTGTCGGGGGATTATACAAAATGATATCCCACTTGGCAAATGGGCGCGGGTGTCATGAGAAGTAAAAGTTCGGCATGCCCGAGTGCTCTCTCGGGCATCCAGTGTGATCGTCATGCCCGCGTGATTTAAGCGGGCATCCACGAATGAGTTGATCCCTCATGGAAAAGTATGGCCTGGATTCCCGCTTGGTGCACGCGGGAATGACACCTATTCTATAAACCCGTCATGCCCGAGTGCTCTCATCGGGCATCCAGTGTGATCGTCATGCCCGCGTGATTTAAGCGGGCATCCACGAATTAGTTGATCCCTCATGGAAAAGTATGGCCTGGATTCCCGCCAAGAGCACGCGGGAATGACGACCAATCTTTGCGTTCATTATACCCGCATGATTTACGCGGGCATCCAAACAATGTCTTCCTTCGCCCCCCATTGCTAAAAAGGCGCCCGAGGGGCAAAATGACGCCGAGACGTTGCGGATAATCTGCGCAGAGAAAGGAATACCTTCGATGTATGGTGGCGGCGGTGGCGGTGGTGGTGGAAGATGGCACGCATTGATGAGAAGCGACGAGACCAAACCGCAATTGACCCGCAAGTTGCTGCTGCGGGTGCTTTCCTACGCCCGGGCTTACCGTTGGCAGATCGCCGGCATGCTGGTGATGATTTTACTTACCACGGGGCTGACACTACTCACCCCGTTGATCTTCCGCCGCATGATCGACGTCGTCATCCCCAAAGGGGATCTGAAAGGACTGGTACTGCTTGCGCTGGCTCTGCTCCTGATCCCCGTCTTCCAGGGTCTGGTCGGCGTGCTGCAGCGCCGGTGGAATGCCGAGGTGGGCGAGGGCGTGATCTACGATCTGCGGGTGGCGCTCTTTTCCAAGCTGGAGCGTATGTCGCTGCGGTTTTTCACCAACACCCGGATCGGGGAGTTGATGAGCCGCTTGAATAACGACGTGGTCGGCGCGCAGGACGCGATCAGCAACACCATCGTCTCCATCGTCTCCAACGGAATCGAGGCCATTGCGCTCCTGGCGGTGATGTTCGCCCTGGAATGGCGGTTGACTCTGGTGGGCGCGGCCATCCTGCCGCTGTTCCTTCTGGCGGCGGACCGGCTGGGGAGGCGCATGCGCGCCCTGGCGCGGCGGCAGATGGATCTCAACGCGCAGATGAACGCCCACATGAACGAGACCCTCAATATCGGCGGGGCGCTGCTGGTCAAGCTGTTCGGACGAGCGGCGACGGAGGAAGAACGCTTCAGCCGGCGTGCCGCCGCGGTGCGCGAGGCGGGGATCCAACGCGCGATATTCGGCACCGCCTTCTTCGTCATTGTCGGGCTGGTGAGCGCCGTCGGGACGGCGGTGGTGTACGGCGTCGGCGGCTACCTTGTCATCCTGAAATCCTTCACGGTCGGCACGATCGTGGCGTTCGGATCCTACCTGGGCAGCCTGTATGGAACGCTCCAGTCGCTGGTGAACGCGCCGGTGGCGTTCTCCACGTCGGTGGTTTCCTTCGAGCGGGTGTTCGAAGTGATCGACCTGCCCGAGGACATCGCCGAACCGGCGGACGCGGTCGCGCTCCTCTCTCCGCGGGGCGAACTGGTTTTTGACAACGTCGATTTTAAATATGAAGTGGATGAAAATAAATTGCTCAGCGACGTTCGGCGCTATGGAAGCCTGGACGCTGTCACTGCGGTGCTTTCCCTGGCGGAAGAGGGGCGGAGCGCTGCCGACCGCGAGAAAACGGAATCTCCGGACGAGGAATTCCATTCCCAGGCGCGCGGAACGGCCCTGGAGGGAATTTCTTTCCGCGCCGGGCCGGGCGAACTGGTGGCGCTCGTCGGACCCTCCGGCGCGGGGAAGACCACGCTCACCTACCTCATCCCGCGCCTGTACGACCCGACCGGCGGCCGCATTCTCCTGGATGGACACGACCTGCGTTCCCTGACGCTCTCTTCCCTGACGGCGGCGATCGGCATGGTAACGCAGGAAACCTACCTCTTTCACGATACCGTCCGCACTAATCTTCTCTACGCCCGCCCGGACGCAGCGGCGGCGGAGATGGTGGAGGCGGCCAAGGCGGCCAACATCCACAATTTCATCGCGGAACTCCCCGACGGATACGATACGGTCGTCGGGGAGCGCGGTTACCGGCTCAGCGGCGGGGAGCGCCAGCGCATTGCGCTGGCGCGGGTGATCCTGAAAAATCCGCGCATCCTGGTCCTGGACGAAGCCACCAGCAGCCTCGACAGCGAGTCGGAAATGCTCATCCAGGAGGCGCTCAAACGGGTGATGACCGGACGGACCAACATCGTCATCGCCCACCGCCTGAGCACCATCCTGGCCGCGGATCAGATTCTGGTGATGGACCGCGGGCGGATCGTCGAGCGCGGCACGCACCGGGAGCTTTTGGCCGGCGGCGGATTGTACGCGCAGCTTTACCAAACCCAATTTCACCGCGAAGGCAGCCGCTGAGCGGGAAAGGCATTTCTTCCAAAGGCCGCGAAATTAAAAATAACATCGGGCCAGGCGGCCCGATGTTTTATTTGGATTGGAAATCCGAACGAGGGAAACAGATTAATTGGGCATGCGGTCATCGAAAGATTGCAGCGCCTTCATGTAATTGGCGCGTTCGAAAGCGGCCGGCTCGGCGACGGCTTTCTGGCTCATGCTGCCCCGCATCTGCTGGATGGATTTGTAATCGTGCTCGGCCATCCATTGTTCGGCTTCCTTTAATATCCGCCCGGCGTGCTCGAGTCCGTTCTGGAGCAGGGAAGAGGTGGTCATGGCCACGTTTGCCCCGGCCATCATTGCTTTGATCAGATCCTGCCCGGTATGCACGCCGCTGCTCAGCGCAAAGTCCACTTTGACGCGGCCGTAAAGGATGGCGATCCAGCGCAGCGGCAGGAGCATATCGTCGGAAGTGCTGAGTTTGAGGTGCGGGACAACCGCCAGGGCGCCCAGGTCGAGGTCCGGCTGGTAAAACCGGTTGAAGAGAACCAGCCCGTTGGCTCCGGCGGATGCCAGGCGCCGGGCCATTTGCGGCAGCGCCGAGAAGAATGGGCTCAGCTTCACCGCCAGGGGGATCCGCACCTTGGCGCGGACGTCGCCCACCAGCCGGACGTATTCCTCTTCCAGTTCCGCTCCACTCAGGTTTGGATCGGTCGGCAGATAATACAGGTTCAGTTCGAGGGCGCTGGCTCCGGCTTGCTCGATCTTGCGGGCGTATTCCACCCATCCGCCGGTGGAAATTCCGTTCAGCGAGGCAATGACCGGGATCTGGACCGACTCGCGCGCCTTGCGGATCAACTCGAGGTACAGATCGGGGCCCATGTTGTAGTTTTGCAGGTCCGGAAAGTGGGTCATGGCCTCGGTGAAGGATTCGGTTCCGAGGTTCAGGAAGTGGTCGAGCTGGTTGCTTTCGAAGTTGATCTGTTCCTCGAAGAGCGAATGCAGGACGATCGCCGAGAGCCCGGCCGCTTCCATCCGCCGGATGTTGTCGAGTTTCTTCGGGAACGGAGAAGCCGAGGCGACGAGCGGGTTTTTCAGTTTCAGGCCGAGATAGGTGGTGGAGAGGTCGGGCATGGAATTCTCCTTTCGGCGAGCTAAGATCAACGGGAATGTGTCATTCCGAGCCCTGATGCTTTTCAGGGCGAGGAATCGGTGACGCAATGTAGATGCCAGATACGCACCACTTGGAGTCAACGATTCCGAGGGGTCTTTAGACCCCGCGGAATGACATTTGTTGGGTATGCTATTCCTTCTTCTCCTCGGTTGCGCCTTCCACGTGCATCGCCGCCATTTGCTGGTAGAACGCCCAGCGCTGGGCGTTGAGTTTTTTGGCCTGGCCCATCAGCAGCTCAGCCCGGGCCTCGTCGCTTTGCAGCAGCATGCGGAAGCGCGTCTCGTTGTAGGCGTACTGGTCGAGCGGGACGGTTGGATCCTTCGAGTCGAGAACCAGAGGGTTCTTTCCCTCGAGCGCCAGCGCCGGGTTGTAGCGCAGGAGCGGCCATTCGCCGGATTGCACCGCCAGGCGTTGCTGGTCGAGCCCCTTGCGCAGGTCGAACCCCTGATTGATGCAGTGGCTGTAGGCGAGGATCAGCGACGGGCCGTCGTAGGCTTCCGCTTCGAGAAAGGCTTTCAACGTGTGCTGGTCGTTGGCTCCGAACGCCACGCGCGCCACGTACACATAGCCGTACGACATCGCCATCAGGGCGAGGTCCTTCTTCCCGAGGGCTTTGCCGCGCGAAGCGAATTTGGCCACCGCCGCCAGCGGCGTGGATTTTGACGCCTGCCCGCCGGTGTTGGAATACACTTCGGTGTCGAGCACCAGGACGTTGACGTTGCGGCCGGAAGCCAGCACGTGGTCGAGCCCGCCGAAACCAATGTCGTACGCCCATCCGTCGCCGCCGACGATCCAGACGCTCTTGCGGGCCAGGCAGTCGGCCAGGCTGAGAAGATCCTTGGCTTTGGCGTCGGCCGAGCCCTGCAGTTTCTTGCACAGCACGACGATCCGCTCGCGCTGCGCGCGGATTCCCGCCTCGTCGCTCTGGTTGGCTTCTAGGAGACTCTTCACGAATTCTTCGCCGAGGGTCGGCGCCAACTGTTGTAACAATTCCTTCGCGTATTCGGCCTGCTTGTCGAGTGTGAGCCGCATGCCCAGCCCGAATTCGGCGTTGTCTTCGAAGAGCGAATTCGACCAGGCCGGCCCGCGACCGTCGCGGTTGAAGGTATAGGGTGTGGTGGGCAGGTTCCCGCCGTAGATCGACGAACACCCGGTGGCGTTGGCGATCACCATACGGTCGCCGAAGAGCTGGGTGGCGAGTTTGATGTAGGGAGTCTCGCCGCAGCCGGCGCAGGCGCCGGAGAACTCGAACAGCGGCTGCAGCAGCTGCGAGTTCTTGATCGTGTTGGGTTGGAAGGCGGCTCGATCGGCTTCCGGCAGCCCGAGGAAGAAGGCCCAGTTGGAGTTCTCCTGCTCGCGCAGCGGCGGCTGGTCGGCCATGTTAATCGCTTTGCGGCTGACCTGGGTTTTATCTTTGGCCGGGCAGGCTTCGATGCACAGCCCGCATCCGGTGCAATCCTCCGGCGAAACTTGGATGGTGTATTTGGTGCCCGGGAATTCCTTGAATTTGGCGTCCATGCTTTTAAAGGAAGACGGCGCCTTGGCCAAGAGGCCCGGTGCGTAAACTTTCTGGCGGATCACTGCGTGCGGGCATACCATGGAGCATTTGCCGCACTGGATGCACAAGTCCGGCTCCCAGACCGGGATCTCGAGCGTGATGTTGCGCTTCTCCCACTGCGTCGTGCCGGAGGGGAAGGTTCCATCCAAGGGCATCGCGCTGACCGGAAGGGAATCTCCCGTGCCGGCGATTATCGGGCCGAGCACTTTCTTCACGAACTCGGGCGCGGCGTCGGGCACCGGCGCGCGGCGGGAGATCTTCGAATCAGCCTTGCGCCCTTCCAGCGACACTTCGTTCAGGTGCGCCAGGGTCGCATCCACCGCTTCGAAGTTCTTCTTCACCACGGCCTCGCCGCGCTTGCCGTACGTTTTCTGGATCGCGTGCTTGATCTCTTCGATCGCCTGCTCGCGCGGAAGGATGCCGGAAATGGCGAAGAAGCAGGTCTGCATGATGGTGTTGATGCGGCCGCCCATGCCGGTATCCTGCGCCACCTGGTACGCGTCGATGATATAGAAGCGCAGCTTCTTATCCAGGATCGACTGCTGGGTTTCGCGCGGGAGTTGATCCCACACTTCCTCCGGTTTATAGATGCTGTTGAGCAGGAATGTTCCGCCGGGTTGGAGCGCGGAGAGCACGTCGTACCGCTCCAGGAAACTGAATTGGTGGCAGGCCAGGAAGTTCGCATGCAGGATCAGCGAGGCCGCGTGGATCGGCTGCGGGCCGAACCGCAAATAGGAAGTGGTCACCGAGCCCGACTTGCGGGAGTCGTAGGCGAAATAGCCCTGGGCGAAGTTGGGGGTTTCCTCGCCGATGATCTTGATCGAGTTCTTGTTGGCGCCCACCGTGCCGTCGGATCCCAGCCCCCAGAAGATGCAGCGCACGGTGGATTCGGATTCGATCGAGAAATTCGGGTCGTAGTCCAGGCTGGTATGGGAAACGTCGTCGTTGATCCCGATCGTGAAGTGGTTCTTGGGGGAGGGCTTGGCCAGTTCGTCCAAGACCGCCTTGGCCATGCCGGGGGTGAACTCCTTGGAGCCTAGGCCGTAGCGCCCGCCGATGACGCGCGGCGCGGCGGCAAACGGCGCGGTACCGCGGGTGACCGCTTCCGTGACGGCGACGACCACGTCGGTGTAGAGCGGTTCACCGGTCGCGCCGGGTTCTTTGGTGCGGTCGAGCACGGCGATGCTTTTAACCGTGGCGGGCAACGCTTTCGCAAAATGGTCCGCCGAAAAAGGTCGGTACAAGTGAACCTTCACGACGCCAACTTTTTCTCCGCGCCCCACCAGCGCTTCTACGGTTTCCTGCGCCGTATCGGTGCCTGATCCCATCAGCACGACCACACGCTCGGCGTCGGGTGCGCCGACGTAATCGAAGAGGTGGTAGGAGCGGCCGATGAGCGCGGCGAATTTGTCCATCGTCTGCTGGACAATCTCGGGGCAGGCGTCATAATACGGGTTGGCTATTTCGCGCCCCTGGAAATAGACGTCCGGGTTTTGCGCCGTTCCGCGGATTACGGGATGGTCCGGCGAGAGCGCGCGGCTGCGGTGGGCCCGGACCAGGTCATCATCGACCATCGCGTGCAGGTCGTCGTCGGTGAGCCTTTCCAGCTTGCTCACCTCCGAAGAGGTGCGCCATCCGTCGAAAAAGTGGAGGAACGGGATGCGCGCGCGCAGCGTGGAGGCGTGGGCGATCGCCGCCAGATCCTGCGCTTCCTGAACCGAGCCGGAGGCCAGCATCGCCCAGCCGGTCTGGCGCACCGACATCACGTCGGAGTGGTCGCCGAAGATCGACAGCGCGTGTGCGGCAACCGCGCGCGCCGCGACATGGAAAACCGTCGGGGTGAGTTCGCCGGCGATCTTGTACATATTGGGGATCATCAGCAACAGCCCCTGCGAGGCGGTGAAGGTGGTGCTGAGCGCACCGGTTTGCAGCGCGCCGTGAACCGCGCCCGCGGCTCCGCCTTCACTCTCCATCTCGATCACGGCCGGCACCGTTCCCCATAGATTCGGCCGGCGTTCGCCGGACCACTGGTCCGCGAGTTCCCCCATGGCCGTGGAAGGCGTGATCGGGTAGATGGCGATCACTTCACTTAGCTTATGGGCCACGTAGGCGGTCGCCTCGTTGCCGTCAATTGTAACGATCGGTCGTTTCATACATTCCTCCGGAAGTTTTTCGGCAGGATTCCGGTAAACTCCGCCTGGAAAATGCGGCACAGGCGGAGTCTCATGAGATCCTGGAGAGATTGGGTGATAAAAATTCCCAAGCCTCGATCGGGCTCGCGGATTTTTCACCATTATACCCCCTTCCATAATGCTATTTACCCAATAAATCGCGGAATCTCATAGTAAAATATGACCATAATCATTTCTTCAAAATGCAGGGAAAATTCCATTTCTGGAAGGGGAGAACTAAAGGTAAACGTTCAAACAAGGAGTACACGGAAAGCACCGAAAAATCGGAATACACCGAAATAGCCACTGGGAAAATCTTTTAATTTTCCGTGTAATCCGTGTTTCTCTTCCGTGCACTCTGTGTACTTTTTCATTGCTGTTGACCGGCGGGAGGCTTAACGAATTTTTCCAATCGTGGAGGTTAAAGGGATGGGCGGGTATTGGGATTGGGGTGTTGGGGTTGTATTGTGGCTGCAGACGAACGCGGGGGGATTGAAGCCTTTCATGCAGGCTCTTTCTTTTCTTGGGACGGAAGACTTTCTCCTTGTGCTGAGCCTGACCCTATATTGGTGTGTCGATGTTTCCCTGGGCTTGCGGTTGGGGCTGCTGCTGACAATCGGCGGGTCACTGGGCAGTTTGCTTAAACTGGCATTCCATATGCCCCGCCCATACTGGTACGACCCGCGAGTGCAGCCGATGGCGAGTGAACCCACCTACGGCATGCCGTCCGGTCATTCCATCACGGCATGGTCCGTCGGACCGTGGCTCGGCAGCCGGATTCAAATGCCATGGGGCCTGGCGGCAGGCGTTCTGATTGCGCTTGGAGTATCCGTATCCAGAGTTTTTCTCGGGGTGCATTTTCCTGGGGACGTATTGGCCGGTCTTCTGGTTGGCCTGATCGTATGGTTCATTGTCGATTGGAGCATCCGGCATATCGGACCCGTTCTGAAACGCGCGGGGTTTCTTGCGCAATGCGGCGCGGCCGTGGCTACCTCCACGTTTCTCCTGCTGGCGCAGGCGGGTCTTCAGTGGGGGATTCGTTTCGTCGTGGATCCGCCAGAGTGGGCTCAAAACGCCTCCCGATTGACCGCCGTTTCCCCCCGAAATCCTACCGAATTTATTTCTCTGGCAGGATTAGTGCTGGGCTTGGGCGCAGGCTTGGCCTTCCAGCAGCGCTGGGCGCAGTTCCGCGCCGACGGGCCGGCCGGGAAGCGCGTTCTGCGCTTCCTCCTCGGATTATCCGTGATGCTGATCGTCTGGCGGGGATTGCCGATCCTGTGGAACGAGTATGTCCAACCGGCGAGCATGGTGCTGCGATACATTCGCTACGCCCTGGTCGGATTTTGGGCGGTGTTCCTCGCGCCGCTGATCTTCCTGCGGTTGGGGCTGGCCGGGGGTGAAAAGTAGATGGGAGCCGGTTGGGGAAAAACCGATCAGCTGACGCCTTCGAAAACCGTCCTGGGCGCAAGCACGGCTCCGATGAGCGAGGCCCCGGTGTGGGCGCCGAGAACGAGCGATAGGCGGCTGGGCGGGAGCCAATAACACGCCAGTCGCTCGCCGACCGCCCGTTGCAGCTCCATCGCGCCTTCCGGATTGAGCGCATGCACAATCTGGGCGCGGAAGGGACCGGCGGGTGGTAACCTGCTCTCCATAATGTCCGGTAGAGTCTTGACGGCTCCGGAAATCATCCGCGCCTGACCGTACTGAACATACATCCCGCTTTTCTTATCCACACCGATGATCGGTTTAATATCCAGCACCGAGGCGACCAGACCCTTCAGGTGGCTGATCCGCCCGCCGTGAATCAAGTACTTCAATTC
>JBEKDW010000016.1:0-16523 GCA_050014155.1 Anaerolineales bacterium | reverse complement strand
CGGCGGGATATTGCCTGTGACGCGGAACGGGGAACTGCGCCGGGGGCTTTATCGATAAAAACCTCCCTGCAAAAATATCAGGGCGGAAGTCAACCGTTGGATAGTGGTGAGGGGAGTAGAATACCGTTATCCGGGAACAACAGACCATGGCAGGACCACGTATTCTTTTCCATCACCTGGTGGAGAAAAACAAAATGGCAGCCGTTCGGGGAGAGAAGGAAGAAATAAACATGGGAAATCCGGATTTCCGCATGGAAAGAAAAAAGAACCATAGGCGGGTGTTTTTTCTTTTCGATGCCTTATTTCTCGCGCTCCTGGGCGCGTATGTGTTTCTTGGGATGACCCGGGTGCCTTTTCACGTCGACGAATCCACGCTGATCCGTTTAAGCATGGATTTTGCCTACATTTTCCAAGACCGCGCCATTCAAAAAGTTATTTATCATCCCACAACCGGTTTTTGGTCGGTGGAGCAATATCAACGGGAGCTGACGGGTTCGATCGATCCCCTGACGATCGGAATGGCCTGGAGTGCCGCCGGTATGGATCGCGGTGATCTGAATGGATTCTGGGTATGGTTGCCGCCGGATGTCAACGACGAATGGGCGTTCAATGTACAAATAGGAAATATGCCCGGCATCCGGCTGCTCGACATCTCCCGGATCCCGTCCACTCTATTTACCGCGATCAGCATCGCAGTCGTTTTCTTCATCGCGCTTGGGCTCTCCCGGTCGCGGCCGGCGGCTTGGATCGCCGCCTTCCTGTATGCGACCACGCCTTCCATCCTCGTCAACGGGAGGAGGGCGATGCAGGAGGGAGGGTTGTTGTTGTTCACCTCGCTGGTTGTTTTCGGCACGCTGTATATCCTGCGGTTAATCCGGGAGGAAAAATTACGCTGGCGCCGGATCATTCCGGGGTTTGGATTGTTCGGGCTGGCAAGCGGTCTGGCACTGGCCAGCAAACACACGTCCGCGCTGGTTATCGCCCCCGCTTTTTTTGCGATTTTTATCCTGCTCTGGTTTGCCGGGGGAGAATTGGAATCGCGCGAGAAGACGGCGGTTCATTTCCGGCTGTTGTTCGGCCTGCTCGGTTCCGGCCTGCTTGGACTTTCGGTTTTCTACATCCTGATGCCGGTCTGGTGGCTCTACCCGTTTAATTGGCTCGTTTTGCTTTGTCTTTCGGCCGTCTGTTTTACGATCGGTCTTCCCAAGCCGGGATGGGGGATTTGGATTGCCCGGACGATTTCCATTGCGGGAGTGCTTCTGATTTCCGTATTTGCCGCGCAGGCATGGAACGGAATCTACCAACCTATCGGGACCATGTTGCAGATCCGGGCCGAGATCATGTTTGCGCAACAGGCGCTGGGACGGGATATGTCGACGGCCGAATCCCGGATCGGGGAAATGGCCGACCAACTGCTTTTTGCGAAAACCCAGTATTATGAAAGCCATACTTGGGATGGCCTGGAAGAGGAGCAGACGCAAATTCGAGTATATGAAGATGCCCACCTGGACGGCCGCGGCGGGGGAATGGGTTGGGGGATCGTCGTGCTGGTGCTGGTCGTCGGCGGCCTGTGGGTCACTCTCTTCCGCCGACGCGGATGGGAAACGCTTCTCCTATTGTCGTGGCTGGCTGTCCCGGCCGCGATTCTTCTGCTAACGAATCCGCTCCCCTTCCAGCGGTATTACATTGTGTTGATCGCTCCCTGGAGCGTGCTGGCGGGTTTTGCCGCGGTGCCGTTTACAACATCAGATTTCCTCGGGAGCGTTCGAAAATTCCTCGTGTGGAGAAACTCGGCCGCCAAATCCGATTAATCAAAACCGGCGAACCTTCGTTGAGTCCGCCGGTTTGGCATTTATTGATTTTTCGCTGGCAGGCTTTCGCTACGGCTTGAACTCTACTCCGCGACGGTCCATTGCGAGGGCATTTTTCTAATTTCGGTTTCCAATTTCCGCCGCTGGGTTAGCAATTCCGCAGGGAGTTTATCGCCCAATTTGGCGAAGAGCTCGTCGTGGGAAAGCAGTTCGTTGTTCCACAATTCCCGGTCCAGCGACATGATCTCCTGGTATTGCTGCAGGGTAAAACTCTCGAGCCCCTTCCAATTCAGATCCCGATACAGCGGCACATATCCCAGCGGGCTCTCGGCCGCACCGCCTTCCCCATTGGCGCGTGCCACGATCCACTGCAGGGCGCGCATGTTTTCGCCGTACCCCGGCCAGAGAAAGTTTCCATCCTTACCGGTGCGGAACCAGTTGACCCCGAAAATCGCCGGAGGTTTCGCCAGCCGCGCCCCGAAGGAAAGCCAATACCGGAAGTAATCCCCCATGTGGTAGCCGCAGAAAGGAAGCATGGCGAATGGATCGCGCCGCACCTGGCCCACCGCGCCGGCCGCGGCGGCTGTGGTTTCTGAGCCGAGCGTGGCGGCCAGATACACGCCGCTCGCCCAATCCCGGGCCTGGTATACCAGCGGCACCACCTGGCTGCGGCGGCCGCCGAAGATAAACGCCGAGATCGGTACGCCGGCCGGGTTTTCCCAATCCGGATCGATCGATGGACACTGGGCGGCGGGGGTTGTGAAGCGGGCGTTGGGATGCGCCGCCTTGCGTCCGGATTCCGGCGTCCACGGCTTGCCGGTCCAGTCGATGAGTTCCGGAGGCGGAGTCTTGGTCATGCCTTCCCACCATACGTCGCCGTCGGGCGTGAGTGCGACGTTGGTGAAAATGGAATTCTTCCGGATGGTTTTCATCGCATTGGGATTGGATTGATCGGAAGTGCCCGGCGCCACGCCGAAATATCCGGTTTCGGGGTTGATCCCGTACAGGCGCCCGTCCGGCCCCGGTTTGATCCAGGCGATGTCGTCGCCGACGGTGGATACCTTCCAGCCCTCGAATCCGGCCGGAGGGATGAGCATCGCCAGGTTGGTTTTGCCGCACGCGCTCGGGAACGCGCCGGTCACGTAGGTCTTCCGGCCGTCCGGGGATTGCACGCCGACGATCAGCATATGCTCGGCCAGCCAGCCTTCCTCGCGCGCCAGGGTCGAGGCGATGCGCAGCGCGAAGCACTTCTTCCCCAGCAGCGCGTTGCCGCCGTATCCGCTGCCGAACGACCAGATGGCGTGCTCTTCCGGAAAGTGCACGATGTATTTGTTGTCCTTGTTGCACGGCCAGGCTACGTCCTTCTGGCCGGGGGCGAGCGGGGCGCCGATCGAATGCAGGCACGGGACAAACTCTCCGTTTCCGAGGACGTTCCAGACGGCCCGGCTCACGCGGGTCATGATGCGCATATTGACCACGACGTACGGCGAGTCGGTCAGCTCGATCCCGATGTGCGCGATCGGCGAGCCGAGCGGCCCCATGCTGAAAGGGATCACGTACATCGTCCGACCGCGCATCGCCCCGTCGAACAGGGCCGTCAGTTTGGCTTTCATCTCCGCCGGATCCACCCAGTTGTTGGTAGGTCCCGCGTCGCTTTGCTTTAGGCTGCAGATGAAGGTGCGGTCCTCGACGCGGGCCACGTCGCCCGGATCGGAGCGTGCCAGAAAGCAGTTCGGCCGCTTCTCCGGGTTGAGGCGCGTGAAGGTGCCGGCCCCGACGAGCGTCTCGCACATCCGGTCGTATTCGGCCTGCGATCCGTCACACCAATACACGGCGTCCGGTTTGCAGAGTGCCGCCATCTCCCGCACCCAGCGGCCGGCTTTTTCATTTTTAACATAGGATGGAATTTCCACGGAAACCATATTCTCTCTCTCCCGGAAAAGATGTCGAATTATAAATGATTTTCCAGTGAAAGAGGTAAACAATTCCAGCAAGATCAAATCGCATCCAAGGATGGATGCCGAGTTCTACTTCCAAGGCAGATCTTCGTATCGCATTTACATAGAGAACTCTGGGCGCACCACCGTCCGGCGATAAATCGCCGTACTCTCAACAGCGCCGGGTAAACCCGGCTTCAGATCGTTTGAACCAACAGATGACAAATTCCCTGCTGTGGGCTCATTGCCATATCACTGAAAAACCATATTTAGAAGCATCGACTGCTGGATTTGTTTGAAGCCCGGTTTTAGCCTGCCCTCGCGCTTGCCCTCGCGAAGCGGGGGAAGCGGGGGCCGGGCGCTGTTAATAGCTCGGGGCTTCAGCCCCGGGTGAACGATCGCCGGCCGAACCTTGGTGGTTTTCAGCGGTTATAAATATTGAAAAGAATGGCTGAGCTGATGTCCAATTCAAATAATCGAAGGGAAGAAAACCGGCTTAGAAGCGAAAAAAAACGGATCAAATCCCGATTCCCCCGGCAGATTGCTTTCCATCAGGCTTTGCACCGTTTTCGAATCCGGGCCATAGAACCACCATACGTCTGCTCCGGATTGCGCCTGGCAGGCGGCAACGGTTGTTATCCAGCATACCGCGCCCGATTCCGGTTTGGATTTTCCGAACCGTCCGACGTCATATTCATTGAGCGCGGATGCGAACTCGTCCGCGTCGGTTTGTGTATCCCAGCGCGTGTGCCAGGCGATGGCCGTGGCGGGGTCGGAATCGTTGTGCCAGACAACGACGCGGTCGCCGCCCCAGCCGGCGGCCGCCTGGGAAGCATGGAGCGTGTTCACATGGGTCCCCAGGATGAGATCGGTCGAAAATTCTCCCAGGACGTCTTCGTGGACCTCGCGCCAGCTGCCGGCAAGTGATTCGGGAAGGACCGGCTTCGCCACCTGCTCAGGCTGATCGCCCTGCAGGTAATCCTCCGGGTGCATGATCATTTCCGTGCTGGAAGGAGGATTTTGAAAGGCTGCATCCACCGCCGCCCAACCGCCTTCGGCATACAGGGACGCGATGAACGCTTTGCCTTCGAGATAAGGAAAGTACAACTGCTGCGCCAGGAAGTACGGAATGCGGAAATAATCCAGGTTGAGAGCGCTCAGGGATTGTTTGTCATAATCGATTTGATCTCCCAGCGAGAAGTATCGCTTCTGCCACATCTGCTCTACGAACGTGGCTTCCCCTTCCACCAAAGCCTGCTTGCCGGAAATAATATCGGAATTCTCCCCGCTATTCCAATTATCCGCGGTAAGATTTTCTCTCTGGAATTGCAGACCGTGCATATATTCGTGCGCGAAGGTGGACCGTTCGCTTGCCCCGAATCCCGCGCCGGAGACGACGAACAGTTGCTTCTTGACCGGGTCGTAATACCCCAAGACATCCGTGGAGTACGTATTCAAATAAAAAGAGTACAGATCAAACTTTGCATCGAGCACGCCGAAGGCCGCGTATTCCTCCAAATCATCCTGTACCTGCTGGCGGGAATAAGCCTTCTTAAATTCATCCGTCATTTCCGCGCGCAGCTGATCGCGGGTGATCAGGGTGTGTTTCGCCGGAGCAGCGTCGGAGATGTCGCGCAGGGCGCGGACTTCCGACTCGATCCGGTCCATTTCGATCTCGATTTGGGCCGGATCGTGGAGGGCCACCGGTTTGCGCAAGAGATAATACGCCCCGATGTTGCCTGCTGCGCAGATCACGCTGGCGGGAAGGAGGCATCCCAGAAAAAAGATCGCCGCCAGACAACCCAGGGTGGTTCTTTGTCCCATGACCCGCCTTTCCCGAACGGGATCGTGAGATCCCAATCTTTGGAAGCCGATTATAGTTCCCCGTTTTATGGATAAAAATGTACACTGTCCAAAAACGGAGTTTTGTAATTTGTGAGAGTAATTCTCACTGGGCGAACTACGGCGCCCTCTACCCCCGCGACCGTGAAGGCACAAGGGGCTGCTTTTCGGATGATATTGTAACTCCCATTTACATCCGCATGGATCCTCCGGCCCTTGGAAGAGACAAACAACCCGCGACGCACGCGCCGTCCTTGATAGCGTTCTTGATGGCAAATCGGCTCCAGATCCAAGAAGGAAACCTTGCTTGTATGGCTTTCTTCATAGAGGATGAACTGGATCCCCGCCATCTCTGCCTTGTACTGCAACATAGTTGCGAAACGGGCGTGCGGGATCTGCACGAAGGATTGGTTGTTTCGCGTCCCCAGGTTGATCCTTTGCTTCCAGCTGGGATTTTTCCCGACAATCAGCGTACCGATCCGTTCTTGCACCAACAGATCGATGATGAACCGGGAGGCGCGATGCAGATCGTGGTCGATGCGCCGGTTGCGCGTGTCGGTGAGACGATCCAGGCGGCGCGAGGACGTGCCGACCGGCAGTTGGGATTGCAGTTCCGCTCGGCGCTTGTTGTAGAACTGGTTGTTGGACTTCAGCGGACGGCCGTTAACGACTACCGGAACGAAACCGGGTTTGTTTGAGGTTACCACCGCCAAATTGTCCAGGTTGAGATCGATGCCGGCGTACCAATCCGGGTTGAGCCGATCGTTTTTGTCTGGCTCCCGGTTGTATACCACCTCGACGACGTAATGGGTCTTCTTGGGTGCAATGCGCACTTGTTGGATGTGCTGTTTTTTGGTTTTCACCTCCACATCCAGTTGGGATGGACGAACAATGCCCTGCGTGAGCGATTTGCGGCTGATGGCCTGTAGGGTGTAGGTGAGAAGGTTGCGTCCTTCCGTCTTGTGCTTGTATTTAGGCAGTTTTGGCTTTCCGGTAAAGACGGAAGGGTCTTTCTGGTACACCTTGTTGGCCTCGAAGAATGATTTCCAGTCCTGATGCAGCTGGCGCAGCACCCACTGGGAAACCTTACGGGGTAGAGCACAATAATCCGGAGATTGCTGCATCAGTTTGTCCATCCTGGAATAAGAAATGTATTCACCCTTGAAGATGAACGATTGACGGATTTGATAGTTGGCGGCGTTATACAGGTTCTTGGAAAGGAACGCCGCCTGATCAAGGACGGGAAATCTTGGATCCTTGAGATCGATGATATGCCGTTCGACCAGTTGTATGGGATTCATCTCCTTTCTTTCCTTTTTTGATTTTGGGAGCCTGTTGATGATTGAATTCCGCGATGATGCGTTCGGTTTTGCGTTTGGAGCGCCGCTGGCCATACAGGCGAGCGTAAAACGAGGTCACGATGGAAACGAAGTTCTGCACCAGGTCTTCTTTTCCGTCATCCACCTGGTTGATGACCTCGATTTGTCTGCCCTGCATGGCCAGCAGGCTTTCCAAATATCGGAATCCGAAGCGGGTCAACCGGTCTTTGTGTTTGACGACGATCAACGTGATGGTGGGGTCGTTTAAAAATCATTTGAGTTTAGGACGAGCGTCGTTTACACCGGATCCGATTTCTTTGACGATTGCGGAGAAGGCATATCCCTTCGCGGCGCAATAGTCACACAGACGTTTGGCCTGCCCCTCCAGATTGCATTTGTTTTCGGCCGCAGAGACGCGAGTGTAGATTGCCGTTTTACCGCTTGCAATACTTTGCTTTTCCGTTTTTCGCGGATCATCAACGATGATCTTGCCGGAGGGTGTTGGAAAACCAGAGATATTTCCAGCTTTAAACCACCGCCAAGCTGTCCGATAGGAGGTACCAATATACTTTAAATAGACGATTAATTTCACATCTCCATAATAGAACAATTGTTCTTATTTGTCAATATTTGTCCATAAAATGAGTGATTGAATTCGATATGCGGGGCGGGTGGTTGTTTATGGATTACGATATTCTCAGGCGGCGCGGGAGCCAATCATTCCGGCGGGATAAGTCGATACCCCACTCCCGGTTCGGTGTGGATAAACGCCGGCTGGGAGGGGTCCGGTTCGAGTTTGTGACGAAGGTTGCTAATGTTGACTCGCAGAAGATGCTGTTCGCTTTCGTACGCGTTTCCCCAGACCATGCGCAAGAGCTGGCGGTGGGTGAGCACCTTGCCGGCGTTTTGCATCAGAATCCGCAGCAGGTCGTATTCCGTCGGCGTGAGGGTGATTTCGCGATCCGCAACTGTCACCAGCCTGCGCGGCAGATCCATCCGCAACGCGCCCGCCTGCAGTATGGGCTCGTCGGCGACGTTGGCCTGGTGGCGCATGACGACGCGGATGCGGGCCATGAGTTCCCCGGTGCCGAACGGTTTGACCAGATAATCGTCGGCCCCGGCGTCGAGCGCGGCGATTTTATCCTCCTCCGCCTCCCGCACCGAAAGGATGATGATGGGCGTTTGCGACCACTCGCGCAACCGGCGCGCAACCTCCACCCCGTCGATGTCGGGAAGGCCCAGATCCAGGATGATCAGATCCGGGTGGCCGGCAACGACTTCGTTCAAAGCTTCTTGGCCGCCGGCGGCTTCCAGGACGGTGTATCCCTGGGCGCCGAGGGCCACCCGCAGATACCGCCGGATGGGAGCTTCGTCGTCGACGACTAGAATCCTCAGGCCGTTTTCCATGAGGAGATTATTTTATTCCAATAACGGCAATTCCAGGGCAATGAGGGTTCCGCCGCCCGGGCGAGCCTGAGCGTATATTTTTCCCCCGTGAGCATCCACGATCCCCTTGCAGATGGAGAGTCCCAATCCGGATCCGCTGACGTTTTCCGGCCGCTGGATGCGGTAGAACTTGTTAAAAATGCGCGCCATCTCTTCGGAGGGGATCCCGATTCCGCGATCGCCGATTTCCAGGTGGGCCGTCGTTCCGTCCTCGCCCGCGCTGATATCGATCGGGGAGCCCGGGGGAGAATATTTCACGGCGTTGTCGAGGATATTAATAAGCACCTGGACCATCAGTGCGAAATCCACGGGCACGGGTGGAAAATCCGGGGAAATGTTCACCCGGACCGGATTCCCTGCAATTTGTTTTCCCAGCAATTCCAGTGCATTGTGGACGACGTCCGAAAGGTCCTCCGGCTGGCGGTGCAAATACAGTGCGCCGCTTTCGATCCGGGTCATGGAAAGCAGGTTGCCCACCAATCGATTCAGGCGCTCGGCTTCCTCCCGCGCGGTTTGGATCAGGCTGTGCCGGTCTTCCTCGTTGAGGGCGCCGGCCTGGTCGCCCAGACTCGTCAGCGCTCCGGTAATCGATACGAGCGGCGTGCGTAAATCGTGCGAGAGAGAATTCAACAGCGAGGACTGCAGCTTTTCGGTCGCTTCCAGAAGGTGCGCCTGCTGGGCCTGTTCGGTGAGCTGCACGCGCTCGATGGCCAGGGAAGCCTGGCTGGCAAAGGCTTCGAGCAGCCGGTAACCCTCCGGCGGAAGGTGGTTTGACGGGTCGTGCGGCCGTACGGCAAGGATTCCCACGCGGGCGCCGGCGGTGTTCAGCGGCAAATAGCGTGCGGTGGCCGCGGGGAGGGTGTCGGTTCCCCGGCCGGCGGGCTGGTTGTGTTCAAATGCCCATTCCGCGACGGCCAATTCGTTCTCGCCGGTTTGAAAATCCGGGGTGGCGGCCATGGGTTGAAGCGTCCCCGTTTTATCGGGAAGAAAGATCACCATATCGCGGTCAAAGGTCTGGGCGATATTGTTCATGATCGCCTGGAGGATGCTTTCCAGGCTGTTCGTGGCCGAGAGGTCGCGGCTCAAGCCGTACAGTGAAACGGTCTCGACCCGGCGCCGTTCGGCGGATTCGGCTTGGTCGCGGAGGCTGGTGGCCAGTTGGCTGATGACGAAACCCACCGCGAAAAATCCGGCGAAGGTGAGCAGATATTCCGTATCGGTGACCGCTAAAGTCAGATACGGTGGAACGAAAAAGAAATCGAACGTGAGTACGCTTAAAAATGCGACCAAAATGGACGGGCCGCGTCCCAATCGAATGGCGGCGATCACCACCGCCAGCAGGTAGATCATCACCAGGTTTGTGGGTGCGATGAGACCGCGGAAGAAAAAACTCAATCCCGTGGCGGCAACCACCAGTAGGATGGCCGACAGATAGCGGTTCAGCGGGCGATGGGGAATAAATCCCCTTACCGGAGCAGGAGAGGCGGCCTCCGGTTCCCCGCTGATGACGAATACGTCGATCGGGCCGCTTTCTCTAATTAATCGATGGACCAGGGATGTTTGCAGCCAATCCTGCCACGGCGGCCGGGCCGGTTTTCCGACGATGATGCGGGTGACGTTGTTCTTGCGGGCGTACTCCAGCAGCACCTCGTGCAGGGGGGAACCCACAAGTGTGACCGTCTTCCCGCCCAACTCCTCCACGCGTTGGAGGGTTCGCGCAATCCGGTCGCGCTCCGCGTCCGAAATTCTGGCGTGCTCGGGCGTTTCGACATACGCCGCCAGCCACTCGCAATTCAGTTCGCCGGCCAGCCTCCGGCCGGAACGGACCAACCGTTCACCGAGCGCGCCGGGGCTGATACACACCATCAGCCGTTCGCCCGCAGCCCAGGGTCCGGCGATGGATTTATCCTGCATATAAGTTTGCATCTGGCCTTCGACGCGCTCGGCCGTGTGCCGAAGGCTCATTTCGCGCAGCGCGGTCAGGTTGCCTTTGCGGAAGAACATCTGCACCGCGCGGGCCGCCTGGTCCGAAACGTAAACCTTCCCATCCTGCAGCCGCTTGAGCAATTCCTCCGGAGGGAGGTCCACCAGCTCGATGTCGCCGGCTTCCTCCAGCACCGTGTCGGGGATAGTCTCGCGCACCTTCACCCCGGTGATCTGGGCGATCACGTCGTTGAGGCTTTCGACGTGCTGGATGTTTAGCGTCGTGTAGACGTTGATCCCGGCGTCCAGGAGATCTTCCACATCCTGATAGCGCTTGGGATGCACCGAGCCGGGGACATTGGTGTGCGCCAGCTCGTCCACCAGGGCGATTTGCGGGTGGCGCGCGAGCGCCGCTTCGACGTCCATCTCGGTCAAATCGACGCCGCGGTGTTGGACCGTCTTGCGCGGGATGATCTCCAATCCGGAGAGCAGCGCTTCGGTATCCGCGCGCCGGTGAGTTTCAATGTACGCCACCACCACGTCCACGCCTTCGGCCTTGCGTAAACGTGCGGCTTCCAGCATGGCGTAGGTTTTGCCCACCCCGGCCGCGTACCCGAGGAAGATCTTCAGGATGCCGCGGTGGCGCGCCGTCTCTTCAGCCTGGATTTTGGCCAGCAGAGCTTCAGGGTTTGGGCGGGATGGTTCCGGGGGTGTCATTTGCTTCTATTGTATAGCGTCCAGCGCAAGGTTCAACTGCAGGACGTTAACCCGCGGTTCGCCGAGGAACCCCAGTTGTCTTCCTTCGGTGTACTCATTGACGAGGGCGATCACGGCACTCTCAGTCATTCCGCGCGCCTGGGCCACACGGGGCACCTGATAGAGCGCCGCGGCGATCGAAATGTCGGGATCCAAACCACTCCCCGATGCCGTGACCAGATCCACCGGGATGGGTTGGGTATTACCAGGGTCGGCCACATTCAGAGCCGTAATCCGGGCCTGGACCGCGGCGATGAGGGCGGGATTGAGCGGCCCCAAGTTTGAACCGGACGACGACGCCGCATTGTACGGGAAGCCGCTCGTCGCCGAAAGCCGGCCCCAGAAATACTTGGGATCGTCAAACGATTGGCCGATCATGCTGGAACCGGTCACTTTTCCATTCCGTACGATCAGGCTGCCGTTGGCCTGATGGGGAAAAACCAGCTGAGCGATGCCGGTGACCGCCAGGGGATAGAGAAACCCGGTGATCAGTGTGAACAGGATCAAAATAAGAATGGCCGGGCGCAATTGACTCCGCAACATGATCCTCCTCTACACCGGAGCGGTTTTCGGCGACGGGTGCGATCCGCTTTCGCGGATTTCCATCGCGCGGGTTCGTTCAAGAGCCTCGGCGGTCTGCCAGGCAAAATTCCGGAGAATCCGGCTGTCTTCGGCCGGCAAATCCGCGTATGGTCCGCGCCAGATTTGAATTTCGCCGACCAATCCCCAGGCGTTCTCGATCGGGATGGTTCGATCCGGTTGCCATTCCGCGGCGGCATCCTTTGGTTCGCCGACGATGATGCTCTTGGCGTCTTTTTCGGGTTGGAAGCTCACGTTCACCAGCGTCGCCTGGAACAACCGGCGGATTTGCTGGGCAACCGTGCGGGCTGCGGCTTCCTGCGTGCGTTTTCCGCCAAGTGCCGCGCTTAACTCGTACATGAAAACGGCTTCCCGAGCTTTGATCAGGCTGGATTGAATGCGTTCCACCACGACCACCGCCACGCCAAGAAAAATCGCCAGCACCAGCCAACCTTCCAGTCTACCCACCGCGAAAGTATTAAACGGCGGGATGAAAAGAAAATCGAAGCACATCGCCGCGGCGAGTGCGGCGCTCAGGCCCGGCACCAATCCCCATCGGCTTGCGCTCCAGGCTACCGGCACAAGGTAGACCAATGCGATTACCGCCTCGCCAAGCGTCTGCCTTCCGATCAGCGCCAAAGGGAGGGTGGTAACGCCCACGGTCAGAACAGCCAGCAGGCTGTTCAGCAGAAGTTGGATGAAAATCGAAATGCGGTTGTTTCTCATGGCGGGTTTTCTCCTTTCAACAGTCCATCGCTCCCTAGCTCAGATGCAACGCCGTCAGGAGCATATCGATCAGTTTGATCCCGAGGAAGGGCGCGATCAGGCCGCCGACCCCATAGATGAGCAGGTTGTCGCGCAGCAGTCTGGCGGCGCCGACCGCGCGGTAGGGTACGCCCCGCAGCGCCAGCGGAATGAGCGCGATGATGATCAAGGCATTGAAGATCACCGCCGAGAGGATCGCGCTTTGCGGGGTGGAGAGCCCCATGACGTTCAACACCCCCAGCGCCGGATAGGTCGAGGCGAACGCCGCCGGGATGATGGCGAAATATTTGGAGACGTCGTTGGCGATGCTGAAGGTGGTCAGCGCGCCGCGGGTCATCAGCAGCTGTTTGCCGATCTCCACGATCTCAATCAGCTTGGTGGGGTTGCTGTCGAGGTCGACCATGTTGGCGGCCTCGCGCGCCGGTTGGGTGCCGGTGTTCATTGCCACCGCCACGTCGGCCTGGGCCAGCGCCGGGGCGTCGTTGGTGCCGTCGCCCGTCATGGCCACCAACCTACCGCCGGCCTGGGAGTCGCGGATGAGCTTCAACTTGGTCTCGGGCGTGGCCTGGGCCAGAAAATCGTCCACCCCGGCTTCGGCGGCGATGGCCGCGGCGGTCAGTGGGTTGTCACCGGTGATCATGACGGTTTTGATCCCCATCTTCCGCAGCTGGGCGAATCGCTCGCGGATGCCCCCCTTGACGATATCTTTTAGGTGGATCACGCCCAAAGCATCCCCGTCCCGCGTCACCACCAAGGGTGTTCCGCCGCCGCGGGCGATGCCGTCCACGGCGTCCTTTAAGCCGGAAGGGATTTGTTTGCCGGCGTCCGACATGAGAATGTACATGGAATCCGGCGCGCCTTTGCGGATGCTCATGCCGTCGATATCCACGCCGCTCATGCGGGTCTGGGCGCTGAAGGGGATGAAGTGCATCGGCGCGGCGGCCGGATGTGCGTCGGCCGTCTCCGGGACGCCCACCGTAAGCCCGCGTAAACCGTACTTTTCCTTGACCAGCACGACGATGGAACGGCCTTCGGGTGTCTCATCTGCCAGGGATGCCAGTTGGGCGGCTTCGGCCAACCCCTGCGCCGTTACCCCGCCGACGGGTATCAGCTCAACCGCCTGGCGGTTTCCGAGCGTGATCGTGCCGGTTTTGTCCAGGAGCAGCACGTCCACGTCCCCGGCAGCTTCCACGGCCCGGCCCGACATCGCGATCACGTTGCGCTGGATCATGCGGTCCATTCCCGCGATTCCGATCGCCGAGAGCAGGCCGCCGATCGTCGTCGGGATCAGGCAAACCAGCAGGGCGACAAGTACCGTGACGGTGACGGGCAGACCATGGCCGGCGGCGTGAACGCTGTACAGCGAGTAGGGCAGGAGCGTGGCGCAGACCACTAGAAAGATAATGGTGAAGCCGGCCAATAGGATGTTGAGCGCGATCTCGTTGGGAGTCTTCTGCCGCTTGGCGCCTTCCACCAGCCCGATCATCCGGTCCAGGAAGCCTTCGCCTGGGTCGGTCGTCACGCGGATGATCAACCAGTCGGAGAGCAGGCGCGTGCCGCCGGTGACCGCGCTGCGGTCGCCGCCGGATTCGCGGATCACCGGAGCGCTTTCGCCGGTGACCGCGCTTTCGTCGACCGAGGCGATACCTTCGATGATTTCACCGTCGGCCGGGATCGTGTCGCCCGCTTCCACCAGGATCAGGTCGCCTTTGCGCAAATCCGCGGACGATACCGAATCGCAACGCGCATCCCGGCGCGGCTCGCAGAGTTTCTTGGCGATCGTTTCTTTGCGGGTCCGCCGCAGCGCTTCGGCCTGGGCTTTGCCGCGCCCCTCGGCCAGCGCTTCGGAAAAATTAGCAAACAACACGGTGAACCACAGCCAGAGCGAAACCGCGCCGATGAAGCCGGTTGGCGCTTCACCGTGCCCGAAAAGCGCTTGCACCCAGAGTGCCGTGGTCAGTACGCTGCCGATCTCGACCACGAACATGACTGGATTGCGGATTTCCGCGCGCGGGTTGAGTTTGACGTAGGAATCCAGAACCGCGCGCCGGTATAGTGCGATGTTACGCGAGCCGCGGTGTTTGGTTTGAGCGGTCATAGGATTAATGCCCCAACATGAGCTGTTCGACGATCGGCCCGAGGGAAAGGGCCGGGATGAAACTCAACGCCCCGACGATGATGATCACGCCGAGCAGCCAGGCGATGAAGAGCGGTGTGTGCGTGGGCAGGGTTCCCGCGCCGGTTGGGATTTTCTTCTTGGCCGCCAGTGATCCGGCGATGGCCAGGACCGGGATGACCAGCCAGTAGCGCGAGACGAACATGACGATCCCAAGGGCGGTGTTGTAGAACGGCGTATTCACGCCGAGACCGGCGAAGGCGCTGCCATTGTTGCCCGCCGCCGACGAAAAGGCGTACAACACCTCGCTGAATCCGTGCGGGCCGGGATTGAAGATCGTCGCCTGGCCCGCGGGGATGCTCACCGCAATTGCCGTGCCGATTTTTACCGCCAGAATCGGAATCAGGAGAATGAGCGAAGCCATCTTCATTTCGTAGGCTTCGATCTTTTTACCCAGGTATTCCGGCGTGCGCCCGACCATCAATCCGGCGACGAAAACCGCCACGATCACGAAAGCCAGCATCCCATACAGCCCGGAACCCACTCCGCCGTAGATAATCTCGCCCAATTGCATATTGAATAGGGGCACCAAACCGCCCAATGGTATGTAGGAGTCGTGCATAGAGTTGACCGATCCGTTGGAAGCGTCCGTCGTCACCGTAGCCCACAGCGCTGAGTTGGCGATACCGAAACGCACTTCCTTGCCTTCCATATTCCCGCCGGATTGCAGCGCACTGGCGGTTTGGTCGACCCCGAGCGCGGCGAGCGCGGGATTGCCGCTCTGCTCGGCCCACACGGCAATTCCCAGCATGCCGATGAAGAGGATGGTCATCGTTATCAAGATCGCCCAACCCTGGCGCGTGTCGCCCACCATTTTGCCGAAGGTGTAGACGAGAGCAGCCGGGATGAGCAGGATGGAAAGCATCTCGAGAAAGTTGGAAAGCGGGGTCGGGTTTTCGTACGGATGCGCTGAGTTTACGTTGAAGAAACCGCCGCCGTTCGTGCCGAGCTGTTTGATCGCGATCTGGGAGGCGGCCGGGCCGACCGCCAGTACTTGGCTGGTCACCGGCCCTCCGGTGGAATCGGTTGTGGGTTGCAGCAGCGCTGCGGTCTTGTACGGGCTGAAGGTTTGTACGACCCCCTGCGAAACGAGCGCCAGTGCCAACACCAGCGCCAAAGGCATCAGGATGTACAACGTGCTGCGGGTCAGATCCACCCAGAAGTTGCCAATGTCCCTCGTGGTGTGCCGCGCGATCCCGCGGATCAAAGCCACCATCACCGCCATACCGGTTGCGGCGGAGACGAAGTTTTGCACTGTCAGGGCCGCCATCTGGGTGAGGTAACTCATCGTCGTCTCGCCGCCGTAACCCTGCCAATTGGTGTTGGTGGCGAAGCTGACGGCCGTGTTCCAAGACGAATCCGGCGAAACGGCGCCGAAGCCCTGCGGATTGAGCGGGAGGAATGCCTGCAGCCGCTGCAGCCCGTACACAGCGATCAGTCCGAGACCGTTAAAGAGCATCACGGCGACGGCATACATTTTCCAGTTCATCTCTTCTTCGGGTTTTACGCCGACCAGACGGTATAGCAACCGCTCCACCGGACCAAGCACTCGATCGAGGAAAGTGCGCTCTCTCTGATAGACGCGCGCCATGAAGGACCCCAAGGGTTTGGCAAGCGCCAGGAGTACGACAATATAGAAGATTAGTTGGAGCCAGCTGTAAATGGTCATCCGAACCATTCCGGTTTCAACAGCGCCAGGATCAAATAGACCAGCAGCGCCAACGTGATCGCTCCGGCGATGAGATGGAGAATATTCATTTTGTATCCTCCATCAGCCGGTCGCAGACGACGATCAATCCCCAGCTGGCGAGGAGCAACAACAGGGTCAATCCGAGGTATACCAAGTCCGCCATGGAAGAGGAAAAGACCGTTAGGATAGAGGTAAACCAAGGGGCCATTGTGGTTCATCCTATGCGTTTAATCATGGGATAATGTACATTAGCCGGCATAAATTTTTCGGCAACAGAAT
>JBEKDW010000015.1:0-16599 GCA_050014155.1 Anaerolineales bacterium | reverse complement strand
ATAACTTAATTTACCCTGTTCTTCCCGGAAGATGTACAGACCACAGAGTCCACCGATGAAAAACGGATAACACGGATAAACCATTTGTTATGGAAAAATCACTTCTGATTTTTTCCGTGCATTCCGTTGTTCTGTATCCGTGTAATCCGTGGTAAAGAAAAGGTCACCGGATTATAACAAACTCGTGGTATAATCCCGCCGTTTTCCGCTGGGGATTCGTCTAGTGGTAGGACAGCAGACTCTGGATCTGTATGCCGAGGTTCGAATCCTCGATCCCCAGCCATAGCATCCGGCCGGAATCCTTCCGGCCGTTTTATTTTTCCAGCCGCGTCCCCTCGAGCGTCTCCCCCGACAGCGCGCGCCGCACGTTGCCTTCGATCTCGCCGGAAAAAACGAGCACTTGCAGATTTTCCTCACGGAGAATTAGCTCCAGCATCTCCCACACCTTGGAAAGCATGCCGCCGGTAACGTCGGCGTGGGCCGAGCCTTCGAGTTTGGGGCGGACCTTTTCCCATTCGGCGGCCCGGATCCGCGGAAGAAGAACCTCCCGCACGGGATAATCCTCGAACACGCCGCGTTCGATCCCGGCCAGGAGGATACGCTGCGGGTGGAGCGAGCGGGCCAAATGCGCGAAGACCATCTCGGTCGAAGCAATCCCGCCGCCGCGCGTCCGGTCGAACACCGCGTCGCCGTAGACGACCGGGATCAGGCCGGCATCGAGCGCCGACCATACCGGCGCGACCGGCATCTCCACGAGCCTGCCGTCTTCGAGGATCGCGCAGGAGGATGGCGCGATGCGGACGGCCGGAACGCCGCCGGCGGCCAGGGCATCCGTCACGATCCGATTTAACTGATCGGCGGCAGCCCACACCATCGTGAACCCGTGCCAGTCCTCGGCCGACCTCACCCCTTCCGCCGTCTCGAATTTTTTCGCTTCCATATGCCCGAAGGATCCGGACCCGTGCCCCAGGACGAGCCGCAAGCCCGGCACGGCCTTGCGTGCCTGGGCAATTTCCTCTACCAGGCGCCGGATCGTATCCGGTCGCGCCGTCCGCGCACGGCTCTTATCGGTGATGAGGGATCCGCCCAATTTAAGGAAGACCACTTCTTTCGGCATGTCCGGATTGTAGCACGGGCGGTTGTATTGAGCGGCGAGGGGTGCAATAATGTGAAAGCGGGAAGAGATCGGCTATCGCGCCACGCGACCGCGCCGCAATGACCGCGCCATGATAAATCATGGCGCTGGAAGACAATGCCCCTCTGGGGCGACATATTCCGAAGGTATTAGCCCGCGGGAGCCCTCCCTCGGCCGTGGGCCGGGGGCGGGCTTTGTATTATAGCGTCGGGATTCATCACGGCGCGGACGGACCTCGCAAAAAATGCAAGATACAAAATGTAGTCGAGTGTTTGATGCATTTATGTTCTACTAATAAAGGAAGGAAGACCCTCATGGCCACTCAAATCACCTGCTACGGCGCGGCCGGGAAGATCGGCGGCAACAAAATCCTCCTCGAGGACGGCGATGCGCGGCTGCTTCTGGATTTCGGCATCGACTTCGACCGCGCGGGCCAGTTTTACAACGAGATGCTGCGTCCGCGCGCCGGGCGCGGATTGCTCGATCCACTCGCCCTTGGGTTGATCCCACCGCTCGAAGGGCTTTATCGCAAGGATCTGGAACTGCCGTTGCTGTGGGACCGGATCCGCGAGATGGAAGCTTACCGGGTACTGGACCGGTCAGACGGCCGACCGGCGGTGGATGCGGTCCTGATTTCGCACGCGCACCTTGACCACAACGGCGACGTCTCGTACCTCGACAGCACCATCCCGGTTGTGTGCACCCGGTCGAGCGCGGCGATCGCGCGCGCGATGCAGGTGACCGGTATGGCCAGCTTCGAACGCGAGATGGTTTATTCCGGCCCGCGCGTCGAAAAGGACGGGCTATTTGAATCTGCCCGCGGAGAAGCGTACCAACTGCGTCCGTTTCTCTTCCTGGAAGGGGACCTCGGCGGCGGCGGGAGTGAATTTTGGGAGAATGCGGGCGCGAGCAGCCGCAAAGGAATGCTCTCCGCCGCCGCGGATGCGTTCCCCGGCGCGGTTGCCGGCCTTTCGGTGCGCGCCTGGCCGGTCGATCACTCGATCCCAGGCGCGGTCGGATACGCAGTTGAGACAAGCGCGGGCTGGGTGGGCTATACCGGCGACATCCGCTTCCATGGCCGGCGCGGGAAGCAGACCCGCGCTTTCCAGGCCGAGCTTGCCGCGCTGCATCCGCGGGCGCTCCTGTGCGAAGGGACACACCTGGAGGATACCGCGGGCCGCGTAGGCGAAGAAGAAATCCTCGAACGCGTGGTCGAGATCCTCGGGCGATACATCGGCAAGCTCGCGATCGCCGACTTTGGCCCGCGCAACGTCGAACGTCTGCAAGTGTTCCTCGACGCCGCGCACCGGACCGGCCGCCGGTTGCTGCTCCAGCCGAAGGACGCCTACCTCTTGCGCGCGCTGCATCTCGTCGAACCGGGAACATACCCGGCGCCGGATACGGGTGCGAACGTCGGTCTGTTCGACGACCCGAAGACCGCCCCCCGCCCGTGGGAGCGGGAGACGCGCGATTCCTGGTCGGCGCCGGTCGTCAGCGCCAAGAACGTTTCCGAGCGGCCGGGCGATTACCTCCTCGCCGACAGCCTGTGGGATTTGAACGACCTGCCCGACCTGGAGGGGATCTCCGGCGGCGTGTATCTTTTTTCCAACAGCCGCGCCTACGACGACGAGCAGGCCGCCGACCTCGACCGCCTGCGAAACTGGGTCCGCTGGCTGGGGTTGGACCTGATCGGCGATCCGGATGATAAGAATTCACCGTGCCTGCACGCTTCAGGGCACGCGTGCGGAGCAGAGCTCGCGGAATTCGCGCGTGCGGTCAATCCCGAAATATTAATCCCGATCCACACGGAGAATCCAAATTGGTGGAAGGAAACTCTGCAGGGTACCAAGGTTGAAGTGAGGATGCCTGAATATGGAGTGGGGATAACGATATAGATAATGGCTTTTGCCAAAGGCTGGCGACCAAGCGGCGGCGTGTTTTTTTACCGCGGATTGACGAGTCCGGTCCACCGCCCGGTTGATCCTGCCTACAGACCTTTGGGAGAAATTATGACGCGTACCGAAAGTCCGTCCGAGTCCCGGCTCAGATCATTTTCAATTCCGCGCGGATTGGTAATATGCCCTTCCGGATCATAGACAAAGCAAACCAACGTCCTGCAATCGGGATGCTGTTTATACTTCTGAATATCAGCCATTAATTGTTCCACCAACTCCCTTGCCCCCAAGCCGCTCCGGGTCTTCTTTGCCTCGATGACTATTTGTTCCTTCTTGAGAAGGAAATCCGTTCGAGAGCTTCCGCCCGCATAACCTGGCGTCCACTCTTCGGATCTGACATCGTCGTGCTCCAGGGTCAGCAAGGCGTGCAGCAGATCCTGGACATCGTATTCATCTTCCACATGGAGAGTATCCCTCTCGCCGTGCCTTGATCGCAATTGCAATGCAACAAGGTGAAATCGCAAGCAGAGGCGCTCAAGCATGAACATTTGGCGTACGTGTTCCTGCAAGGCGCCTTTGGTTTGGAACTTTTTGCCCGGTATTCTTGAATTTTGACGATTTCTCATCATAGCCATCAATCCCGACTCAAACAGTCCCACGGCTGACATAACCCGCTTCCGACGAACGCAACGAGGAGCATGCCGGGTTCATGCCATTGTTGGGCGGCTTGGCCAACCTGGTCGCTTGTCCGCATGCCGGTATCTACTGAGAACGACGCCAGACCCGAATGTGCGTGTTTCAACAAGCTGCAGGTTGATCTTATCGCGCAAGTGCGGAAACATCGGCTTGCCGCCCCCAAGAATAATTGGGTGGACATATAGACAATATTCATCGATCAAGCCGAGCTGCATGAACGTCGAGGCGAGCCCTGCACCTCCGACACTCATGTCTTTGCCGGGTTGCGCTTTTAGCCTGTTGACCTCTTCGGCGATATTCTCGCTGACGAGTTGAGAATTCCAGCCAACCTTCTTAAGAGTCTTTGAAAATACTATCTTCTTCATTTCCTTCCAGATCCGAGCGTACTCAACCTCGACTTTTGGCGCCGATGGATTCTCGCCTGCCGTTGGCCAATAAGCCGCCATATTCTCGTACAGCCGTCGTCCATAGAGGTGGATGTCGATCATCGCCTCCCAATCGTTGAAGTGTTTGTGAAGTTCTTCATCGGGATCAGACCAGCGGAGGTCTCCATTTGTCGCCTCGATGAAGCCATCCAGGGATACTGACATTGCGTAAATTACTTTTCGCATCCGGTACACCTGCTGTTGTGGGAGCCGCCCAACGGCTGGCGGCTCAGGCGCTTGGGCGGCTGAACTGAATTTAACTTACTAAATTGTAATTCACTTCCTGACCAAATAGAAACCTGCGAAGACTCTTAGCCAAAGACCAAGTCGCCTGCAACCCATTGTTGGGCCTAGCAGGTCTTGAGTGTCCTGTGCCAAACTGCCAAGTAGATATAAAGTGGATCATCACCTTACTCATTACTCCGCATTTCTCACTACTCCCTCCAATACACTCTAAACTTCCACCGGATCGTTGTCTTGTTTTCTCTCTTCAAATACTCAATCTCTTTCTTTCCAAAAATAAACCCGTATGTGCTCACAATATGCCCGACCGTCCTATACTCCTGGTCCGAAAAGATATCCTGGTGGGAAAACTGGAACTCTTCAATAAAAATATGATCTACCTTGTCATCCACCTTCTCCACATCCTCGATCACTTTATACAGATCGCCCCCATACCAACCGGGCGGGATGCCCAGGTAAACCACCGGACCCTTCGCCACGCGCAGACCTTCGCGGATAAAATTACGGTACTGTTCCGGCGGGTACAGCGCCAATGTGATGCCAGTGACCAGATCTACCGAGTCGTCCGCCAGCGGTAGGGCCAGGGCGTCCCCGCTCAGAAAGGTAACCCGTTGCGAGCCAGCTCCTCGCGCTTTTTCTCGCGCTTGCCGCAGCATGGCCGCCTCGCGCTCAACACCGATCACCTGCCGCGCATACTGTGCCAGCGCCAGGCTTGAGGTACCCGTCCCTGCGCCTACATCCGCGATGCACCTGCCGCGTAAGTTGATTATCCCAGGAAGTTGCTCGTAAACCGTCGGGTGATAGGGCGTGTTTGAAAACGCCTCGTACACTTCCGGGTAATCGCGATAAAGAATATCCCAGCGGTTCTCAATGGATTCGGGTCGTGACATAATTCTTCCTTGGATCATAATCGAATAGCTCTCGTGTTATCCGCCCAACGGCTGGTGGCTCAGGCGGTTGGCCGTCGTCCATAATTCAATTACCATTTTAGCAGGAAAATAGTAACGTAATGTAATCGTTTTCCCGCTGAGCCTTGGCCAAAGCCTGTCCCCCGCCTGCCCTCGCGGAGCATCACCGCTCGGTTCTGCTCATCGAGCGGTGATGGTTGCGAAGCGAGGGAGCGATGAGCACCGGTGCACTTCCGGTGCGATGACTTCGCGAGCGGGGGTCGGCTGCAGCCGCGTGTTGGGCCGCAAGAATTTTTAATTATAAGACTAGTAAATATATTTTTATTTTCAATATACTCAAAAATAATATATTGAATTGGTTCTTATAATTGTTTAATCTCTTATCTCATATTGGGGTAACCCATCCCATCCGTCAGGATGGGAAACGGTTCTAAATATTTGATTTCCCCGGATCTCATAGTTGGGTAACCCATCCCAACCCAATGGGTGATTTATTGTTCTATATACTTGATTACTACATATTTCATAATCCGGTAAGCTAGACCAACCCTTTGAGTGGTTTATTGTCCGATAAATTTCATTACCGCGTATCTCATAATCAGGTAGACCAGACCACCCTTCTGGGTGACTGACCGTTCGATAGACATTAGTTATATCCTTCTTCTCCTTTACTCGTACGTTTGCGGCCCAACGGTTTGCGTCAGCCGCGTTACGGCGCAACGTCGGCTGCACGCGGAGTTGGGCGGCGTTTGCCAAAGGAAACTTGTATCAACCTGGCCTATCGTTTCCTATCGGCTGCCATTCCCATCCGATCTCCTTTTTGACAACATGCCCTAGGTTGGGGAATGGCGGAAAGTGCTGGCCCAGTACCAAACTTCCGGTTGATGCTGCCATATCAAAGATGCGATGCTTACTGGCGGCTGCCAGTTCCGGCAGAATATCAAATTTCGGCAGCCAATCCGGGTGTTCCAAATGAAGGGGTTGCAGGACGGTATCCCCTGTGTATAGAAGTCGTTCACCTTCAGATGCAAAGGAAACAACCATGTGTCCAGGAGTGTGACCCGGTGCGAATAACACGCTCACATTCGGCAGGATTTCGCCTTCCTGACCGATTAGCACCGTTTTGCCTTTGAGCGGCGCCAGCTTTTCCCGAGCAACATCGGTCATCCAATCCCCGGCCTGTTTCGCAGCTTGATCGGAGAACCAGAAATCCCATTCTGTCTTACAAATGTAATAGGTAGCTCCGGTATAGACAGGCTCACTTTTTTCGTTGAGCGCCCCGCCCACGTGATCTCCATGAGCGTGTGTAATGAAGATTGAATCGATGCTTTCCGGCCTGATTTCCGCACTGTGCATACTATCCAGCAGTTTGCCCGTGGTAGGTAGTAGATTACCTGCGCCCATATCCACCAAGATCTTATGCTTGCCCGCCTCAACATACAGATAAGCATACGGGGTTGTGATGACTTCCGTGGGAAGGCCATTCGCCTGCAAAGCCGCCACAACGTCTGAGCGGGGTGCATTGGCGACCATTGATTCCAGTTCGTAGTCCACACTACCATCGCAGAGCGAGACGCACTCGCTATGTCCTAACTGAAAACGGTAGTAGTCAGTCCTCATGGTTGTTTCCTTTCATCATATAATTCACGACCATCACCGCCCAACGGCTGTCGGCTCAGGCGCATGGCCACATCCGCGATGCAGTTACCATTTTAGCAGGAAATCTACAATCGCAATTCGGTGTTTTCTCTATGAGCCTTGGCCATGTCGCTTGCAGCCGCTTGTTGGGCAAGGCAAGAATTATTGTTTACTTTTAGAAATTTGAATATTTATTTGTTGTCGTAATTCCATCGGTTTATCTATATTCTTGAAACTCTGCTTTGTGCCACCAGAACCTACTACGATAATTGTTCCATAATTTAATATTCGGCCTAGAATCGGTTGATTGACATCAATACTCTCTACCTTGTTTATCATGATTTCGAGTGAGTGTTGACGTAATATCCCTGTTTTTGCAATAATCCGCTTATCTGTCACCGCAAATTCCGTTGTAAGGTAAGCTAATACCACAGTAATAAATGCAATAGCTCCCAAAGCAGGGATGAACCATATGCAGAACAATCCAAATAATAGACTATTTAAATCATTTGTGCTGCTTTCTTGTGGACTGACGTGAATCATCAAAGTTAGACATAATCCAAAGAGGAATATTAATACTGGGAAGATAAATATCGCCCAGTGCATCTTTGCTCTAGAAATTACTTTCTCGTCTGGTAAAAGGCTTCTCTCAATAAATCCCATGTTCTTCTCCTTCTCTTACAATATGCAACAGGAATCTTTGAGCCTTGCCCAACATGTTGTAGACGGAAACGGCATCTACCCATAGATGCAAGCATCTATTTCTATATGCCTTTCCAATGCATATATCGCTAGATGCTTTACCCGTCTACGATACAATCCCTTAAGCCCAACTTGACGGCTTTATTGTATCGAATCCTCCATAATCGCGTCTTTTGCTTTCTACACTGGCTTATCGGAGACCGCCGAACGTTTGTAGAATCCAATATCCCGCAAGCGCGACCGCCACAACCCAGGTAATGACGTATAAAGCGACTTTGGCTATCCCTTCTTGCGAGACCCATTGACCGGATATCCCGGTCACGTCCAGCGGGTGACTCAACGCAATGGCGTCCACCAGCGTGGATCGGTCGGGATTCGATGGCAGATAGAGGGCCGGCTCGTTCTCCTCGTCGCCGATCCGCTCGCTGGGCAGGGCTTTCGCCGAACCGCTGTAAGTTTCCCCCGCCCCGGTGCGGATCTCGTAGGAGTATTCGATCACCGGCCAGCCATTGACTTCCACGTTGGTCGGGTGCTGCGAGAGGATACGCGCGTCCGCCACCTCTCCGTGCCGCAGCAGCGCCACCTGGCGCCAGCCGCCGATTGTGGCCCATTCGAACATCGCTGCGCCGATGGCGGGGAATAGGAGCACGAAAAGGACCCACGGCATAAACAAGGATAACCGCGCCCCCTTGATCCGGGCGATGGCAGGTTCTTCCGGCACGTACTCGATCGTCACGGAGGTTTTCGCCCCCCACCGCTCCCCGGTGAAGTAGCTTCGTCCGGTCGCCGCCTGTCCGCGGCTCGTGGTGAATGCGAATCCGTATTCGTACACCGGCACATCGTTTTCCGTGGAATTTGTCTCGGAAACGCTTGTGATGATCCCCCGGGCGGTGGTTTGGGAGAGCGCCAGGCGCATTTCGTCGACCGGCCGATAGCCTTGGGTGAAGACAATCGTAAATACGAGTCCCGTGATCAGAAAAATCGCTCCCAGCGAGCCGGTGACTCCGAACATGGCCGAGCAGACCACCGGGAGCGGAACCGGCCGGGGAGGCGGCGCAAGACGGCTGACGCGGTTGGATAGCATTCTGTTCTCCGTAAAAAAGTGGATGTCCGGGCAAATATACTCACCACGATTGCGCTCGGGAGATCCGGAAACTCATCCTAGGCGCACACGATTCTACATAAAATACAGACGAACATTACCGCCCTATCTATCGGCTTCGGCTTGTCCTCGCGGAGCATTTCGGCTTCCTTGAATTTTGGGAAGCCGAGATGTCTGCGGAGCGGAGATATTATCAATCGCCCGTGACCAGGACAAGTGCGAATCCGTCGTATCCTTTGCTGCCCACCGTCTGGATCACCGCGGCGGTCACGCGCGGTTCGGCGGCGATCCGCTCGAAGAACCGACGAACGCCCTGGACTTTGGGATCCGGGCTTGCCGGGTCGGTCACCGCCCCATTGCGCACGACATTGTCCGCGACGATCAGCGTCCCGCGATGGGACAACTTGACCGCCCAGGTGAAATATTCCGGGTAGGTTTGTTTGTCGGCGTCGATGAATATCAAATCAAACGGCGCCCGGCCTTCCACGGCGAGTGCGGGCAACGTATCCAGCGCGCGGCCGATCCGCACCTCGACGAAGCCGGACAAACCTGCGCGCGTAATGTTGCTTTGGGCGACGGCTGCATGCATGGGGTCCATCTCCAGCGTGATCAGGCGCCCGCCGGGAGGCAGCGCCCTCGCAAGCCAGATCGTGCTGTAACCGCCCAGCGTGCCGATTTCCAAAATGGAGCGCGCTTGTCGGACCTGCGCCAGCAGCATCAACAGCTTGCCTTGTGCCGCCGTAACGTTTATCGCCGGCAGGCCCGCGGCTTGGCTGGCCTGGAGCGTCCCATCCAAAGAGGAATCCGACGGCGCGAATAAAGTATTGATGTATCGATCGACTTCTTTCCATTTTTCCTGCATGGCAAACACCTGCCTTTGTACATCAAACCGGCTAATCCAGGAAAATCAACAATTTTTCCTTTGCTGCCGCCTTTTTACCTATGGGAATCCCCTGAATGACCAGGTACTCAACGAAGAGAATCAGGAAAGTCAGGAACACAATACTATTGCCGCCCATCGATGCCAACCTCGCGGGCATAAGTCCGGAATCCTTCTGTGCGGATCAGCACTCCGAGGACTGGCGGATCGATCGTCGGTTAATTTTCATTCATCGATTCACCATCGAAAGGTTAAACCAAGCGTTCGAGTCGGATCATCGCCGCTTGCACTTCCTGGTTCAGAATTCGCATGGCAGCGGCGGCTTTCCGGTCCTCCTTGATGTAGCCAAGAAACTTCAGAATGGAGTTGAAGCCTTCCGTTCCCGCGCTGACGATCAAGGCCGTCGTGACCGCATCCAAAAAATCCGCGGTCGTCACACCCAACGGCCGCAGAACGCGCAGTCCTATCCCGAACGCCAGGATCAGGCCGATGATCAGGGAAATGAGCCCGAGAACGATTTTTTTATACTCCTTGACGAATTTAATTTTATCCAACAAGGGATCGAGTATCTCCAGGAGCCGCTGAATCGCGAACCCGGCGGCGAAGGCGGGCCCCAACGCCATGACGAGTTTATCCATGAAACACCTCCTGTACTATCGTTTACTCCCGGTTGTCGTTCCCAATCGAAAACGCGCCCATTCAAGTTCGTTTCATCGGAATTTTCACAACGGTTTTTCTGTGCCACCGGGATTGCGGCGTATAATCGGGGAATCCGAAGTTGTCACTGGACATCGATCTCGCAACGATCCGACATCTTTTCGTTTTTTGTCGCCGGTCCGTAATAATCCGTCCCGTCGAATATCTTTTTCTGGAACTCCAGCGAATATGTGATCACATGCAAACCAGTTGTGGGAATGCCGACCCCGGCCATCCAGACCGCCCGGTAGATTTTGGCGGTCTCATCGTACGGAATATCCTTCTGCCTCTGGCCGGAAAGGTCCTTGCCATCGAAGGTAACTTGCGCGACGGCGGCGTCGATGTAATCCTGCACCTGTTCCATGGCCGCCGCCGACCATCCCCACATCACGATCACCGGCCGGCCCTTGGGAACAACCGATCGGGCGTCCTGTCCCATCAACGTGCACAGCGCCGAAACGTAGACCGGCGAAACTTCCGTGGGAGTGGATGTTGGCGCCCGAGTGGAGGACTCGGCTGTTTGGCAGGCAGTGAGGACGAAGGAGAAAAAAAGGAAAGAAAGTGGGATTCGTTTCATAAAAGGCAGCGACTCCTCGCTCCTAACAGGGCTCGGAGTGACATAAAAAGTGAATCATCTATATACCAAACGGATGAAAAAAGCAAATTTCGAGGGGGCGGTTTATGGAGTGATGGATAAATGAAAAAGCTCCGCGAGGGGCCTATTTGAGCCACGGAAGGGAATTGAACCCTTAACCTATCACTTACGAAGCGATTGCTCTACCGATTGAGCTACCGTGGCGACGTTCCGGAAATGGGGAACGGGCGGGATTATACCCGGCCGGAGCCTGTTCGGGAAGGTGCGCGCCCTGCGCCTAACCCCTTTGCAGAAGGTCTCACCCGGCCGTCCGCTTGCGGACCGACCGCGTATAGATCAATTCCACCACCCAGTCGGTGAACGCCGGGATCGCATTGGTTAAAAGCACGGGCAACCCGTAATACCATGGGATCACCACGAAGCGGCGCGGTCGGCGCGCGACATCCGCAATGCACTCCCCCAGCGCCTCGGCCGGCAGCGCGATCCGTTGGGTGATCGAATCCTCCCAGCCGCTGATCCGTGTGCTGTGGTCGCCGAACTCCGTGCGCACGACGCCGGGGCAGACCAAGCACACGTCGATACCTTGGCCGCGCAATTCCCGGCGCAGAGCGTCGTTGAACCCGCGCAAACCATACTTGGCGGCGGAATATACGCTGAAGGCGGGCAGCGTTACCAGGCCCGCGACGGATGTGATGTTGATGACGCAGCCCGAGTGCCGCTCGAGCATCGCCGGGAGCAGCGCCCGGGTGAGCAGGATCGGCACGGTCAGGTCGAGATTTATCTGCGGCAGGATTTCGGTTTCCGGATCCAGGGTTTCCAGAAGGCGGGTTTTGCCTATTCCGGCATTGTTGACCAGCACGTCCACCCTACCCTTCCACGCCAGGGCTTCGCGCGCGATTCGATCCAACTCGCCCGGCGCGTTCAGATCGCCGGGGATCACGAGCGCCTCCGCCCCGTTTCCCATCGCGCGGATTTCCTCCGCCAGCGCATCCAGTCGGTCCTTGCGTCGGGCGGTCAGAATGACGTGCGCCTTCCGTTTTGCCAGGGAGAGCGCGGCGGCTGCGCCGATCCCTGATGAGGAACCGGTTATTAGTACCACGGCGCCTTCGAGTGTTTTCATCGATCGACTTCCTGCTGAGTTGTCACTTTTTTCCCTGCAACGGTTTCGAAAACAGTACACGGATTTCACGGATAATTACCGGATTACACCGACAAAGAAATGAAATTTTATTCAGTGCAATCCGTACCTTTTCCGTGTAATCCGTGGTCTATGGTTCCCAGTTATAGCGGGAGAGGGAGAATATATATGGAAGCCCGTCCACGTAATCCACGCCGGCCAGCCAGGTCATCCAGCTTAATTCGTTTCCGGTTGTGCCTGGTTTGTACAGCGAATAAAAATTAATATTCTTCCACTCCACCGGCCATTGCACCGTGTAGGAAGCCCCGCCGAGTTGGATCGTGTTGCAGTATGGCGTGTAGGCGCCGCCAAGGACGTTGACCAAATCCGGCCGCACCAGATCGTTGAACGTTCCCATCACCGGCAATCCGCTGCCCGGACCAAGCCCCCAATTGACCGATTCCGTGCTGGTAAAGATCGAAGCCAGCTCCGGCGGAGCGTAAACGCGCGGTGTGCCTCCGTGGATATACTCAACCGCCAAGCCATGCACCGGGCTGACCAGCGCGGCCAGCGCCGAACCGTTGGAGGTGTTGATTGCCATTCCCATAGCCGGGAAAAGCGCCAAGGGCCCGGGATCCGTGCAGAAAGTTCCGGACGGCACGAACTCGGTCAGATTTTTCCGCTCGACCCAACCCGTTCCGCCCCCGGGCAAATTTAAATCCACCCACGCATCCCCGCCGATGACGGAGACATTCCCGGTGCCGTGCAAATCGACCGCATCCCACGCCAACGAACCTGCGGCGGCGCTGCCGCCGTCGGCGGAAACGTGCGCCTCGAGGGTTCCACCTTCGGTCACAAGGACGACTGCATAAATGTACGCGATCGGCGGCACAGTAGGCGCCCACCCTGGTGGGAGAAGAGTGTTGCCCGCCTCGGTCGGAATTTCAATCGTCGGCTCGGAAGTCGGCCCTCCGGGCATGGGTGAAGGCAAGCGGAATAGTGCGGTCGGGGACTGCGTTCCAACATTGCACGCCACCCCCGCGTAAAGGAGAACCAGCATCCCCATAACCGCGGAAGTTTTTCTACGCATGCGGTTTTTTGCGGCGGGATTCTTTTTGACCGGCGGTTTTCTTTTTTGGAGCGCCGAGCCCCACGTCGCTCGGCTTGCCGTTTTTGCGGAGCGCTTGGGCCAGCACCGAATCCACGTGCTCCACAAGAATTATTGTCATTTCCTTGCGCACGTCCTTGGGAATTTCCAGCAGATCCTTGGCATTGCGCTTGGGGATGATCACCGTGCGCAAGCCAATGCGGTGCGCCGCAAGCACTTTCTCGCGCACACCGCCCACCGGCAGCACCCGCCCGCGCAGGGTGATCTCGCCGGTCATGGCCACATCCTTGCGGGTTTTGCGGCCGGTGAAAGCCGAGACCAGCGCGGTGGCCATGGTAATCCCGGCGCTCGGACCATCCTTGGGGATGGCTCCCTCCGGGATATGAATGTGGACGTCGATTTTTTCGAACCGTTGCGGATCCAATCCAAAATGTTTGGCGCGCGATTTCAAATACGACATCGCCGCCTGGGCGCTTTCCTGCATCACCTCGCCCACCTGTCCGGTGATCTGGACGTTGCCCTTGCCCTCAACCAAAACCACCTCAACCGGCATTGTGTCGCCGCCGTTTTCGGTCCAGGCCAGCGCGGTGGCCACGCCCACCTCGTCCTGCTTCTCCGCCTCGAGTTGGAAGAATTGCTGCGGTCCGAGGAAACGCGGAACGAGGGCGGCCTCGATGCGGGCGGGGATGCGCTTGCCTTCCGCCTTGCGCCGGGCCACCTTGCGGCAGATATGCGCAATCTCGCGGTCGAGGTTGCGCACGCCGGCTTCCCAGGTGTATTCGCGGATGATCCGCCGCAGCGCATCCTCGCCAAAGGCGATCGGGAACGGGGTCAGCCCGTTTTCCTCTACCTGGCGCGGGATCAGGAAGCGGTTGGCAATCGCAATCTTCTCCTGCTCGATGTAACCTGGAAACTCGATCACTTCCATCCGGTCCAACAGCGCTGGCGGGATCGGCCCCAGGGTGTTGGCGGTAGTAATGAACATCACCTTGGAAAGGTCGTAGGCCACGTCGAGGTAATGGTCGTCGAAGGCGTAGTTCTGTTCCGGATCGAGAACCTCCAGCAGCGCGGCTGCCGGATCGCCGCGGAAATCCACGCCGAGCTTGTCGATCTCGTCGAGCATGAATAGCGGGTTGACCGTGGCGGCGCGGCGCATGGTTTGCAGAATGCGGCCTGGAAGAGCACCAATGTAGGTCCGCCGGTGGCCGCGGATCTCGGCTTCGTCGCGAATCCCGCCCAGCGAGACGCGCACGAACTTCCGCCCGAGCGTCTCGGCGATCGATCGGCCGAGTGAGGTCTTGCCGGTGCCGGGCGGGCCGACGAAGCACAGGATCGGTTGCTTCTGTTTTTTCGGCAACAGGCGGCGGACCGCCAAATATTCCAGGATCCGCTCCTTGGCCTTGGGGAGCCCGTAGTGTTGCCGGTCCAAGACTTCGACCGCGCGTTTCAAATCGAGTTTATCTTCAGTTTCCTTCTGCCAAGGCAGTTCGATCAACCAATCGAGATACGTGCGGACGATGGCCACCTCGGGCGCCATCGACGGCATCTGGGCGAGCCGCTCGAGTTCCTTGAGCGCCTTGGTCTGAACTTCCTCGGGCATGCCGGCCTTCAGAATGGCTTGCTTGACTTCGCCGAGTTCCTGCGACCAGGAATCCTGTTCGCCCAATTCATTCTGGATGGCTTTCAACTGCTCGCGCAGGTAGTACTCGCGCTGGCTGCGGTCCACTTCGCTCTGCACTTTGGAGTGGATGCGGTTCTCCAGTTCGAGCACATCCAATTCCCGCCCAAGCATGATGCTCAGCCGCTGCAACCGCAGTTCGACATCGAACGTTTCCAGCATCCGCTGGCGTTCCGGAACGGCAACGCCCAGGGCGGAGACGATCAGATCGGCCAGCCAGCCGGGGTCGTCCACGTTGAGGGCGAAGACGTAGGCATCTTCGGGCAAGCTGCGGTTGAGCTGGATGACTTTTTCGAACAAGGCCAGCACGGCGCGCATCAGGGCTTCGGTCTCGCGGCTGCGCTCGGTGGCTTCATACACCGGCCGAGCTCGGGCGCGCAGGTAAGTCTCGCCCGGCAGATATTCGACGATCTGCACCCGGCGCCGTCCCTGGGCCAGCACGGTGGTGGCGCCTTCCGGCAGGTGCAGCACCCGTCCCACCGCCGACTCGCATCCGATGGTATAGAGATCGGCGGATACGGGTTCGGTCTTCTCGTCGTTTTTCTGGGCGACGGCGATCACCGTCTGGCCCGCGGTGTGGGCGTACTCCAGCGCCGAAAGCGCGCTTTCCCGTCCCACGAACAACGGGGTAACCATGCGAGGGAAAACCACCAGGTCGCGCAGCGGGAGAACGGCGCACGTGATCAGCCCGTCCTTGTCCGGCGGCGCGTCGGGAATCTTTTGCAGCTCCTCGGTGCGGCTTCCCAGCACCTCGGCAAATTCCGAACGAAGCTGCCAATCGCGATAATCCTGTCCGCTCATATTAACCGCCGGTTTCCGAAGACACGACCAAAAGGCCCCATTTCCTGTTCCTTCTCTGCGAAAATTTTTCGGCTCAGCTGCGGCCATTCGGTAAGCACCGCCCCCGAAACGAACAGGCTTCCGGCGGCCAGTAAAACACCGTCGGAGCCGGCCAGCCGAAGTGCATGCTCCAGGGCTTGCGCCGGATCGGTTTGCACTTCCGCCGGGAAGCCGCGCTCGCGCGCCAGCGCGGCGATCTTTTCCGGATCGGCTGCGCGAGGATGGGTCGACCGGGTGGCGACCATGCGCAGGAGGCGCGGCGAGAGTTCATCCAACATCCCGGCGATGTCCTTGTCGTCGGAGGAGCCGAACAGCAGCACCACCTGCCGGCCGGGAACGTAATCGTCCAATGCGGTCCGCAAGCGCCGCGCCGAATCCCGGTTATGCGCCGAGTCGACGATCACCAGCGGCGCGCGGTGGAGAATCTGGAACCGGCCTTCCCAGTGAACCGAACGCAATCCCTTCGCGATCGCCTCTTCCGGGATGTTCCAACCGCGTTCTTTCAAAACAAGCAGCGTGGCAATCGCCGTCACTGCATTGATCACTTGATGATACCCCAGAAGAGGGATTTCGTAGCGCATCGGCATCCACCGCGGCTCACCGCTCTGGTCGAGCATCTCGTCCATCAGGGTTTGTTCCCGGGCGGACCAGAGATAAAACGACTGCCCTTCCAGGTCGTGGCTCCGTGGTGCGAAGTGCCAATCCCGCCCGACCAGGGTTAGCGGGGCGTTGCGTTCGCGGGTGACGTCGAGCAGGACGCGCATCGCTTCGCCTTCCTGCGGCGATGAGACGACCGGGATTTCCGGTTTAATGATCCCGGCCTTTTCATAGGCGATCTCGGCCAGGGTGTTTCCCAGAAGGTGCGTATGGTCGTAGGAAAGCGACGTGATCACCGCCACCTGCGGTGTCACGACGTTGGTGGCATCCAGCCGCCCTCCCAG
>JBEKDW010000014.1:0-17160 GCA_050014155.1 Anaerolineales bacterium | reverse complement strand
CCGCCAGGTTGATCACCGCGTCGAACCCGGAGCCGTCGTGCTTGTTCCAGAGGGTTTCAATCGACACCCGGTCGGAAATGTCGCCACGCGAAAACGCAAATTTCGGCAGAGCCTGCAACTTCTGCAGCCGCCATTGTTTGAGCCGCACGTCGTAGGCGCTATTAAGGTTGTCGATGCCCACAACCTGGTGGCCCTGCTCTAGGAGCAGCGCGGCCAGCCGCGCGCCGATGAACCCGGCCGCTCCGGTGACCAAATAGCGGGACATTACAATCGCACCACCTTTTCGCTATCGCGTCCGTCGTCTCCCAGCGCATTGCGGGTATCCACGATCAACCGGGATTGCGCGAGGATTTTTTTCCAGGAGTAAGAATCGTGATTGGTGGTGATCACCACGCAATCCGCCTTTCCGATCGCGCTCTCGAGATCGGGGACGCTCTTGAGTTGGATCGACTCGTGCCGAATTTCGGGGACGTATGGATCGTGATATTCCACCACGGCCCCTTTCTGGCGGAGCAATCCGATCACATCCAGCGCGGGCGACTCGCGCAGGTCCGAGACGTTGGGTTTATACGCCACGCCTAACACCAGGATCCGGCTGCCGTTGATCGACTTGCGCTGCTTGTTGAGCGCGTCCTGAACCTTGCCGACCACGTAGCGCGGCATGTTGGTGTTGATTTCGCTGGCCAGCTCAATGAAGCGGGCGTTGTAATTCACCGCTTTGAGCTTCCAGGAGAGATAGAGCGGATCGATCGGGATGCAATGCCCGCCCAGCCCGGGCCCCGGGGTGAATTTCATGAAGCCGAACGGCTTGGTGGCGGCGGCTTCGATCACTTCCCATACGTCCAATCCCAACCGGTCGCAGATGATGGCCACCTCGTTGACCAGGCCGATGTTAACCGCGCGGAATGTGTTCTCCAGCAGTTTCGACATTTCCGCCGCTTCGGCCGAGGAAACCGGAACCATCTCGTCGATTGCGCGGCCGTAATATGCCAGGGCCACTTCCAGGCATGCCGGGGTGATCCCGCCGATCACTTTGGGTGTATTGACCGTAGTCCAATCCGTCCGCCCGGGATCGACGCGTTCCGGGGAGAATGCGAGGAAAAGGTCCCGGCCGACTTTCAACCCATGCGCTTCGCATTTCGGCAGCATGATCTCCCGGGTTGTTCCGGGATAGGATGTGGATTCGAGAACGATCACCATACCGGGATGAAGGTATTTGGCGATCTCCTCGGTGACGTTGACAATAAAGGAAAGATCCGGATCGCCGGTTTTACGGAGCGGCGTGGGCACACAGATCGACAGCGCGTCGAGGGTCTCGACGATCGAAAAATCCGTCGTGGCGTGCAGGGCGCCCTTGCGGACCAGCGCGGCGATGCGCGCGGATGGAACGTCCTCGATGTAGGATTTCCCCTTGCGCAGCGCCTCGATTTTGTTCGCATCCACATCGATCCCCACGACGGAAAATCCGGCGCGGCCGAACACGTCCACCAGCGGCAGGCCGACATACCCCAGTCCGACCACGCCGATGCGCGCTTTGCCGGTTTTTAATTTCCGGATCAGCGCCTGCGCCGTTTCCCCGCCGTTGGATTTCACGGGATTCTTTTTTGCCATGCTTGCGTTCTCCTTTTTATTCCAACGGGCCTTTCCCCAGGCTCCTCCGTATCCGAGGACCGCTCCCAGCAGAAAAGCCGTCAACAATTTCCAACCGAGAAAATTATCCAGTTTCCCGGGGACAACCGGATTCGGGTCGTAGCAACCTGTTCCGGCCGTCGCGGATACGGCGGTAGCTGCGGCGCACAGAGCCTGGGCCCAGGTAAGCGCCCGGCCGGCCGCTCGCCCCGGGTCCGTATCCCGAACGCTGAGCCGGAGCAAGCCGGCCTCCAGTAATTGTTCGACATTCGCGCCGCGGAAAAAATCCGCCGCCGATAAATTGTACCCGGACAGCGCCGGAAGCGTGACGGCACGGGCGGCAACTCCCGGTGTGGTTGCCAGCGCCTGGACCTCGTCCGCTGAAAGATTCCCCGCGCTTAAAATCCGGATCTCGGCCCGGTATTGCGCGGGTTGGGAGAGAACAACCGCGGCGACGATACCCGCCGCGATTAAACCTGCGGCAAGCGCTGGTCGAATTCCGTTCCGATAGGCCCATCTCAGGATGGGGTTTGTATCCTTCATGCGCATGGGAACCGGGATGAGAAAGATAGGGAGCGGAAGGATTAAACCACGGGGTGACGTTCGATGTCAACGAGCCGGTGAGATATCGTTTCTTTTTATATGATTCCCCTGAAATCCGCTGATTTATCCATGTAATTGGGCAGGAATAGCGTCGGTTGCTTTTATAGCGCTTGAATTTATACTTGGAATGCAGGATCCAATTATTCGGGAGGGAGATACCGGCAACGACCGTAGTTGAGTTGCATGATCCGTAATTGCCTACTCGCAGCGAAAAGGACAACCATGATAAAACTCACCCCACCAAAACATCCCACCTTTTGGATCGCCATCGGTCTGGGAGTGCTCGCTCTCCTTCTGCAAATCATCCCGGATTTTGGTTTTCACCAGTTTACATTTATCTTGGCGATTGCGGGATTGGTTCTTCTTGCGCTTGGGAATCTCATCAAAAGCCTGTGAAGGAATTTGAAAGCTACCCGCAAGGTCCGCCGTAAAAAAGCGTAGGTAGTGCTTTCCTCCAAGAGTTACCGTTATGACCGACCGGTTCCTGGAACCCTCCTCGCGCGGCTCCCCGAATTGTCGAAGGCTTCTTTAATCCGAAGACCTTGCCGCGTGTATTTTCGAACCCCAATCATCAACCCGAATGATAAATTGAAACCCTTGAAAATCACCGTTCGTCCGGAGCTAAAGCTCCGAACTCTCAACAGCGCCCGGCTCAAAGCCGGGCTTTAAGGCCGGATTTATTTTATCCTCGCGAAGTGGGGACCGGTGCTGTTAATAGTCGGGGGATTTATCCACCCAACGAGCGGACTTTTTCAGAGGTTTCAAATTATTTTTCCGTCAATTGAATATTGACGGAACGCTTCTCCTGCGAAAGCTCCACTTTGCCTTCCCGCGCCAGCCAGCCCACGGCCATTAACACCGTTTCGCTGGGCGCGCTGATGCCTCTTTCCAACATTATCAGCGTCGTCCGGCCGTGCTTTGTTAAATATTGCCAGACCAATCCGGCAGTTTCACCGACGGTTTGTATGTCGATCATGTCACCCTCCTGGGAATCCCGATTGCGTGTTGCGGAACCGAAACCGTTAAGCGGACTTCTCCTCTTCCGTTCGCACCATCAATAAATCTCCCAGGGCAAGAAATTCCTTCACCCAATCCGGTTCGGTCTTGCTGCCTTCCCGAGCCTGCTTTTGCAGTTTGGGAAAGGCGCTCTGTAGAATTTCGTAGTAGACGTTCTGCGCCTTCCATAAGTCCACCCAGAACGGAAGGGATCGCGCCAGTTCGACCGCCTGCTGCAATGCCCGCAGCCGCGAAAGGTCCTCCGGCTCGGTGAAAAGTTTTCCGGCCAGCCGGCTGATGGCATTTTTAAGAGTGAAACCCAAAGTCTCGGCGTCCAGTTCAATCTTGGATACCTGGGCCTCTTCCAAAAGGTTTCGAAGATGGTCGAGATCCAGGGGTTCCGCAGCCATGGCCCGGCGCAATTGCCCGTTGAGCGCAACGGTCGCCGCGGCCTGGAACGCCCGCGGAAGCGGCATGTTCAGACTCATGAGAAACCGTATCAGGGGAGCGTGGTTTTCGTACAACTGGGCATACACGGTTTCCGCCTCGGCCAGATTCTCTTCGATGACGAGATTGAGAATTTTGCGTTGCTCGTCGCGAAACAGGCTCTTGAGGGAGTAGGACGTTCCACCGAAGTTTTGGTCGAACGACCGGATCACCTCGGGAAAATCACCGCGCAGGAATGCCGAGGAAAGATCGCGCTCCATCGTTTCATATTCTCCCTCGCTCTGGTAGGCGCTTACCCCGCCGCTGAAATTCTGGTCCCCGAAGTGCAGCATCCCGTAGCACAACCGGGCGGTCTCCCGCGAGATTTCTGAAGTGACCGTCGCTTGCCCTACGGCCAGCTTGGCTCTCCCCGCCTCGTAGTTCCGGTGCGCATGGCGCTCCACCCCGAAGCAGAAAAGCCGGGTGCGCTGGCCGTAGGTTTCGAATAGGGAGGCGGCGGCATAATGCGCCGCCACCTGGGAAAGATCGACCCTGGCGGCGCGGGCGGTGCGAGCGTACACCGCACGTCCATCCGGCGCACCCTTTTCATTGCTGCGGGCTGTTTCCAGACGCTGCAGGAACCGCTCTTCGATGCCGTCCCCGAACAGTTCCTGCGCCAGTTGGATGGCGCGCGAGGCGTATTGCAGATTCTGCTGCGCCTCGATCCCGGCCAGGTCGTCGAAGAACCATGCGCAGGAAGTGAACATCAGCAGGACGTGGCGCTGCATTTCGAGCAGTTTCAACGCGCGGGGGATTTCCTCCCCGTTGAGTTCGTGCGACGCCTGGTGCTGGAAGAAGCTCGCTAGAGATTCCTTCGACCGGTCGAGCACCACCCGGATATATTGATCCCGGGCTTGCCACGGATCCTGAAGGTATTTGGCACTTTCCTTTTCATACAACGGCGCCAGTTCGTCCCGCACCAGATCCAGCGCGACGCGCAGCGGGGCGCGCCAGGCCTGGTTCCATCCCGGGTGCTGTCCGGTCCGGCATCCGCAATCCGACCGCCAGCGCTCCACTCCATGCGGGCAGCTCCACGAAGTGTTCTGGATGATTTCAGCTTTCCATTGGGGAGGATTCTTTTCCAGATACTCGCCGTAATTGGTTAGGATCGCGCTTTGCCCTTCCTCCACTTTGTTGAGCGCATAGGCGAGTGCCATGTCTCCAAAACGGTGGTGATGCCCGTACGCTTCGCCATCGGTGGCTAGATGGACCAGTCGCGGCTCGGAGGTATCCGCCGGAAATGCGTCCATCAGCCGTTTGGCGAACGCATCCCCATTGGAAAGCAGCCCTTCAAAGGAAACTGCGTTTGCGAGCGCCCCATGGTAGAAAAACACCGCGATCGTCCGCCCGGAGGGAAGGTCCACTTCGTAGGGATACGTGATATCCAACGTTACACCGTTCACGTCCTGCCACTCGGCGCGGTCCTTTCGCCGGATGCGCAATCCCTGATGGGGAGCCAGGATGGTGAAACGAATCCCGTGCTCCGCCAGCAAATCAAGCGTTTCCAAATCGACGGCCGTTTCTGGAAGCCACATCCCCTCAGCCGCCCGCCCGAAACGCGACTCGAAATCCCACAACCCCCAAACGATCTGGGTGATTTTTTCACGCCTTCCGGCCAGCGGCAGGATGATGTGATTGTAGGCCTGGGCCATCGCCGATCCGTGCCCGGAAAAGCGTTGGATGCTCTCCCAATCCGCCATGAGCAGCGCCTGGTAGACGGATTCAGCATTTTCCTCGAGCCAGGAAAGTAGGGTCGGCCCGAAATCGAAGGAAATATTCGAATAGTTGTTGACGATCTTGCGAATGCGGCCTTTGTCGTCAAGGATGCGCGAGACGGCATTGGGCGCGTAACACTCCGCCAGAACCCGTTCGTTCCAATCGTGATACGGCACGGCCGAATCCTGCAACTCGACCGCCTCCAGCCACGGGTTTTCCCGTGGCGGCTGGTAGAAGTGACCGTGAATACAAAGGTAGCGGTTCATCTAAACATTCCCGGTAGACCTCTGCTCAAAAAATAACCCCGGATAAAAATCCAAGAAAGCGACCAACGAATAGTCAGTTTACCAAAAGAATTGAAAAGGGATCCCTCAGGGATGATCCCATGCCGTATCTATTGCTATTTTGTATCAGACAATTCGCTGCTGGTATTTTTAAAAAAGCAGATCCCGAGCGACGGTAAAGATAAATTGAGCGAGAACGGCCGACCGTTGTACGGAACCGGTTCGGCATCGAACCCGCCGGCATTCCCCACTCCGCTCCCGCCGTAAACGGCGGCGTCGCTGTTGAGCATTTCGCGCCACAACCCTCCGCGCGGCGCCCCCACCAGGTACCCTGTGCGCGGCACGGGGGTGAAGTTGCACACGACCAGGATCGTGGAGCTGTCGTCCGGCGTCTTGCGGATCCAGCTGATCACGCTGGATTCCGCGTCGCCGGTATCCACCCATTCGAATCCCGCCGGCTCGCAATCCAATTGATACAACGCCTTCTCGCCTGCGTACAACCGGTTCAGATCGCGCACCCAGTGCTGCACCCCTTGATGCGGTTCGTATGCCAGCAAATGCCACTCCAGGCTCTCCTCGTGGTTCCATTCGCTGCGCTGGCCGAACTCCGCCCCCATGAACAACAGTTTCTTGCCGCTCATCGCGTACATGTAACCCAGCAGCAGCCGCAGGTTGGCGAACTTCTGCCAGTCGTCGCCGGGCATCTTGCTCAGCAGCGAGGCTTTGCCATGGACTACCTCGTCATGCGAGAGCGGCAGCACGAAATTTTCTGTGAAGGCGTACAGCATCCGGAAGGTCAGATCGTTTTGATGGAACCGCCGGTGGACGGGATCCAGGGTGATGTAGGTGAGCATGTCGTGCATCCAGCCCATATCCCACTTGAAACCGAACCCCAATCCGCCCAGGTAGGTGGGTTTGGAGACCATCGGCCAGGCGGTTGATTCCTCGGCAATGGTCTGCACTCCCGGAAACTCGCGGTAGACATCCTCATTAAACGTGCGCAAGAGCGTTATCGCGTCCAGGTTTTCGTTCCCGCCGTAAATGTTGGGCCGCCATTCGCCCTTCTTGCGGGAATAATCGAGATACAGCATCGAGGCCACCGCGTCCACCCGCAATCCGTCGACGTGATATTCGTCGAGCCAGAACGTGGCGCTGCTGAGCAGAAACGAACGGACTTCCCGGCGTCCGTAATTGAAGATATAGGACTTCCAATCCGGATGGAATCCCTGGCTCGGATCGGAGTGTTCGTAGAGATGGGTCCCGTCGTAGAACCCCAGCGCATGGTCGTCGCAGGGGAAGTGCGAAGGCACCCAATCTAAAATGACCCCGATCCCCCGGCGGTGGAGGGCGTCGACCAGATATTTAAAATCCTGCGGCGGCCCATAGCGGCTGGTGGGTGCGAAGTAACCGGTCGTCTGGTACCCCCAGGATCCGTAAAATGGATGTTCGGTGACCGGCAGAAACTCGACGTGGGTAAACCCCATTTCCTCGGCGTAAGCTGGCAGAAGATCCGCCAGCTCGCGATAGGACAGCATCCGGTTCCCTTCCTCGGGTATGCGATGCCAGGAACCGAGATGGAGTTCGTAGATCGCCATCGGTTGTTTATGCATTTCGGTTTCGGCCCGGGCTCGCATCCACTCCCGGTCGTTCCATGCATACTGGAGGTCCCAAACGATGGAAGCCGTTCGCGGCGGAACCTCGAAATAAAAAGCCAGGGGGTCGATTTTATCCATCCGGTATCCGCCGTACCGTGAGCGGACGAAATATTTGTACATCGTTCCGGGGACGATCCCGGCAAGGAATCCCTCCCAGATCCCGGAGTTTCCCTTCGGGGTCAGGCGGTGTTTTCCGCCGTCCCATCCATTAAACTCGCCAATGACCGATACACCCTCCGCATCCGGCGCCCAGACGGCAAAGTACGTCCCTTTCTTCCCGTCAACCTCCGCCGGATGAGATCCGAGCTTCCGGTACAGGCGGGCATGGGAGCCTTCATTAAAAAGGTACAGGTCGTCGTCGGTCAGCAGGGAAAAATGCGAAGAAGGCATATGCCGGGGTGAAAACCTTTTCCTTCCCGTCAGACTATACACTGAAGCTTGAGGTCTTGCATAGGCGGACCGGCCGGTGTGCCATCGGCGCGCGGCTACATCGCGGATTGCTCATCCATCCTCCCTTGGATGGTATACAGCCTGCGGTACAACCCATCGAGCGCCATCAGCTGTTCGTGCGTCCCCATTTCACGGATCGATTTGTCTTCCAGGACGACGATCGCATCGGCGGCGCGGACGGTGGACAGGCGGTGGGCAATGATCACCGTCGTCCGGCCGCGGATGAGCCGGTCGATCGCCTCCTGAATCATCAGTTCGGTTTCCGTATCCACAGCGGAGGTGGCTTCGTCGAGGATCAAAATGGGAGCGTCCTTCAACACCGCGCGGGCGATCGAAAGCCGCTGCTTCTGACCGCCGGAAAGCTTCACACCGCGCTCGCCGATGAGGGTGTCATACCCGTTGGGGAGCGCGGTGATGAACGAATCGGCGTTGGCCACTTTCGCCGCTGCGACGATTTCCTCGTCGGCCGCATCCGGACGCCCGAAGAGGATGTTCTCGCGCACCGTGCCGTAGAATAAAAAGACGTCTTGCAGCACCATGCTGATCTGCCGCCGCAGGCCGTTGAGCCGATAGCGCCGCAGGTCGATCCCATCGAGTAGGATTTCGCCGTCGGTGATATCGTAAAAACGCGGGATCAGGCTGGCGAGCGTGGATTTGCCCACCCCGGTCGGACCGACAAGCGCTACGACCGACCGGGCCGGAATTTCCAGATTAATCCCTTCCAAGACGGATATCCCGGGCAGGTACTCGAAACCAACATTTCGGAATACCAGTTCACCACGGGCTCGGCCGGGAAGCGGAATTGCTCCCGGGGCGTTGTGAGGCTCCGGTTCCTCCTCGAGCAAGCCGGCCACCCGGTCGGCTCCGGCCAGCGAGTTTTGCACCGCTTCCCACGCCGCGCTCAGGTTGTGCACGGGCTGATAAAACAAATCCAGATACAAAAAGAACGCCACCAGGTCCGCCACCGCAAGCTTTCCCTGGAGCGCAAGCTGACCGCCGAAATAGATCACCACCAGGGTTCCCAGCGAAGAGGTGAAATCCACGAACGGTTCGAAGGTGGCCATCAGGCGCAGCGCGCGCAAGAGGGACTGGCGGTAACTTTCAATCCGCCGTCCGACCCGCGCTGCCTGATCGCTCTCGCGGACGAAGGCTTTAATCTCACGGATCCCGGATAGATTATCGTTCAACACCGCGTTCAGGTCCCCCAATTCCTCCTGGCGGTGAACAAAGGCCGGCCGCACGTAACGCGCGTAAAGGCCGAGCGAGAGGATCACCAGCGGAATGGGCAGCGAACTGATAAGCGTCAATTGCCAGTTCAGGCTCAGCAGGACCGCGGTCACACCCACGAAGGTAAGGACGTTTACGGCGACGTCCGGAATGGCGTGGGCGATAAACTGCTCGAACAGGTCGGTGTCGTTGACCACGTTCGACATCAGCTGTCCGATTTGTTTTTCCTCGTAGAAGCGCAGCGAAAGCCGCTGCACGTGCTCGTAAATATGTAGGCGCACATCGGCCACCACGCCCCATCCGGCGATGTGCGCGAGGTACGACCGTAGGAATTGCAGCACCGCCCTCGCCAGAAACACCAGTAGAACAATTAAGGCCAACCGGGTGACGAACGCCATGTTCGCCTGAGACGAACCCGGGGTGGTTATGGCCGCCACCAGCAGCTTAACGATCCATGGAACCAGCAGTTGCACGCCCACCAGCAGGAGCATGCTGGCGGCTGCGACGCTCAGCGAGAGCCAATACCCCCTGGCGTAAGAGAGGATGATCCGAAACGGCTTATTGAGCATGGGGAAAGTATAAACCCCGCAGTCGCTGATTTTATAAGAGGGAAATCGCTTAACCCTGTTGATCGGCGAAATTGTACGCGGATAGCGCGGAAAAAAAAGGATTTCGCGGATTTTTCTAATAGGAATTTATTTATGAAGTCCGCGTAATTCGAATAATCAGCGTAATCCGCGTACTAGGATTTATTTATTCTTTTATCCAGATCGCGGCTTCGTTGGTTTGCAGGGTCAGCACGGTGTTCCCGGCGCCGCCGTGCAAATCGGATTGCGAATTGCAGCTGGAAAGAATCTTTTTCCACATCCCCGGCGACAGCGATTCCTCGAGAGTTATCTGAACCGGTTGCTCAAAAAAATTCAATCCTACAAGCATCGTTTGCTTTCCGGCTTCGCGAAGGTACACAAGTGCCCGGCCCGGGTGCGAGAGCAGTGGTCGAAACCCGCCGCTGTGTAGCGCCGGACTCTTCTTCCTCAGCCAGATCAATTTCCGATAGAACGCCAGGACCGAATCCGGATCCTCCAGTTCGGTTTGGACATTGATCTCCCGGTAATCCGGGTTCAGCGGGAGCCAGGGATTTCCCGAGGTAAATCCCGCTCCCGGTTCCGCGGTCCACGGGATCGGAGTGCGGCATGGGTCGCGTCCCGCGTAGAGCGGCCAGTATTTTTTCCCGGGGGGATCCTGGATTTCAGAACGGCGGATGTGCCCATCGCGCATGCCGATCTCTTCGCCCTGATACAGGAAGGGCGTTCCGCGCAGGGTGAGCAGCATCGCGGCCGCCACCTTCGCGCGCGCTTTCGGCGCCCGCCCGCCGTAGCGCGAGGCGTGGCGCGAGTTATCGTGATTGCTCAGCACGTAGCTTGGCCAACCCCCCTCGGGCAGCAACCGCTCGTAGCGCAGAACGGCGTTCTGAAACGCGGCGGGGCTCCAGGATTGGCGGGTGAATTCAAAGTTGAACGCCAGCGGCAAAAGGCCGGGACCGCAGAAGCGGGCCGCCTGTTCTGCATTGCCCATCACCTCGCCTACCGCCATGCGCGCGCCGTACGTGTCGAGCAGTGCGCGGATCTCGCGGTACGCGTCGATCAGTTCGGGTTGATCCGCGTCGTAGACGTGTTTCTGCCGCTCGTACCCGCGAATTCCCGGCGCAGGCGGATTATCGCGCAGCAGCGCGTCTTTGAAATACCCGTCGGCCACGTCGAGCCGGAAGCCGTCCGCGCCGCGGTCGAGCCAAAAACGGAAAACGCTCATCACGGCCCGGCGCACCCGCAGGTTGCGCCAGTTGAGATCCGGCTGCTCGGTCAGGAACATGTGATAGTAATACTGCCGGGTGGACGGATCCCATTGCCACGCCCTTCCCCCGAAAACCGATTGCCAATTGTTGGGCACGCCGCCCTTGCTCTTCGGATCCTGCCAGAGATACCAATCGCGTTTCGGGTTTGCCATCGAGGAACGGCTTTGCACAAACCACGAGTGCAGGTACGACGTGTGGTTGAGCACCAGGTCGAGGATGATCCGGATGCCGCGCCGGTGAGCTTCCGCCACCAGAAGGTCGAAATCTGCCAGCGTTCCGAAGAGCGGATCGACGGCGCAATAATCGGAAACGTCGTAACCAAAATCAAAACCAGGGGAGGGGAAGAACGGGGAGAGCCAGATCGCATCCACCCCAAGCGAGCGGGGCGTGCCGTCGTTGAGGTAATCCAGCCGGGAGATTACACCGCGTAGATCGCCAGTGCCGTCGCCGTCGCTGTCGGCAAACGACCGGGGATAGATCTGGTAGATCACGCCCGTCTGCCACCACGGTTTCTCCGCCATGACACCTCCTGGTTGAATCCGTATAAAAATATTATACCTTTCGGGGAAATTTTCTTTCCGCCAACCGCGGCAAACTCAACCCCTCCCCGGCAAAATTTTCCTTTATGGTTGGAATCCTATTCCCCTCCCCTTCCCATAATGGGAAGGGGAGGGGATTAAGGGGTGAGGTTGGGTCGGCCCCGCGCGATCGTAGTTTATACTCCCGCTATGCCCGAGCGCTCCTTTCCCGACATCGGCTTTCAATGCAATCCGTTCCGCGCCATGACGCGCGAGGAATGGATTCGCGCGGCAATCATCCCTGAAGCGGCAGGGCGCGCGATCACCGCCGGCGGCCACATCCAACTCCTCGGTGGCACCGGATCGGGAAAAACCAGCAGCCTGCTCGCGCTCGGGGATCAATTTCACAAGGCGGGGATACGCAGCGCGTATGAATACATCCCACGAAAGGAAAAATCCTATCGGACGAGTACGGACGGGTTGGAAATATTTCTGCTCGACGAAGCGCAGCGTCTTTCCCTAGGCGGATTCTTTTCGGGCAATGAGATGGCGCGGCTTTTGGATGCGGCCAGAACCGGCGTGCGTCTCATTCTCGGCACGCACGAGGATCTCTCGCCGGCGTTTCGTTCGCGGGGACTTTCCTTTGCAACCGTAACGCTTTCCACACCCGGCGCGGAGGAGTTGGCCGGGATCCTCCGGCGCCGCCTGAATTTATTTTCTTTGGAACCGAACCATACGAAATTCTCGCCCGAAGCGGTGGATTGGCTTCGGTCGGAGTTCGGCCCGAACCTGCGGACGATGGAATATTTTTTATATGATTACTTCCAGGCGGAGAGACCGGAGGGAATAGTCGCCGTCGGCCCGCTGCAAAAAAGCCTCGATTCCTTTAAGCCGCCCGTGGTCGAAGAAGAATAGGGAAGTGGGATTTGGGGTTGATGGCAAGCGGAAGATCGATATCGGCGACAATTTCCCAGAGGATGTTGATATAAAAGCCCGTGTAGGACCAGGGTTGGTCCGGCAGCGTTAATCGGAAGGGGAAGACTGCGGGCTGGCCGCCGGCGAGCACGCCTTGAAAGGCCACCATCTCGTCGACCGACTTCCGGTCCCGGTCGCCGCGTCCCTCCGTGTGCCATTCGAGCCGGATCTTGATCCCGTTGCAATTCAAATCGGCCTGCGGCGTAACGGTGACTGTGCCCTCGACGGTCGAGCCCGGGTCGAAGCGGGCCGCGCGGCCCGCGCTCGCCTCCCCTCCCTGCACATTCCATTGAAAGTCGACGTTGGTCACGGCGGATTCACCTCGCGATAGCAGGCTCAACCTGGATTTCGAACTCTTCCCGGTAGTCGGGCCACCCGGCGACGTCCACCTTCACCTGCAGCAGCCAGGCGATGGAATTGTGAGCGCCCTGAAATGTATGCATCCCGTCGCGCGGGATCTCCATAGAGCGCGAGAATGCAAGCACGTCGCCGGTCTCGTAGCTTTGCCCCGGATAGTCGAACTCGGCCGCCGTCTCGTCGTGGTGCACGGTCGTGGTGTTGCTGCCGCTCTGGTAACGGGCGGTCTCGCGCACGAGCAGGGAGAATTTCACTCCCTTTACTTCGGCCCGGTGCTTGAACGTCTGGGAATAGCTGATCGTAAAACTGTCTCCCACCTTTACCGATGTGTTGTTGATGCTCACTTCCGGTTTGGAAACCCGCAACCCGGCGATCCATGGGAGGATCCCGTACCACAGCATGCCCACCCCGATGGCGATAAAAGGAAGTCCGAACAACGGAAAAGCCAGGGTCCATACAGTGAACCCGTTCTCTCGGACCATGCTGACCGCGCCCAATAGTGCGGCGGCGGTCCAGAAACAGGCAAACAGGGTCCAGGGGATGGCAAACAGAAACAGGCAGCCGCGCCCCGCTCCCGCCGGAGGTTTAAGCGCATTCATTCCGCATTCCTGCAATGTTCCATCGAGCCGTCGTCTTTTATGGGATTCTCCCGGCGATGTTCAAAAAAAGGCACGGGGATCGGAGAAGGGTCGCGCCAATTTCTACTTCGACAACACGCCCTCTTGCTGATATCGCTGGAATAATTTCCCCCATTCGGTTTCCGCACGCCACTTTTCATAGATATGCTTCGACTTCAGCGGCCAGTGCACGAAATCGTGGTTGAATTCCGAAAGGAAAATCGGGATCGCCACGAGCGGAGTGTGCAGCACCAGCTTTTGCAGCGACTTGGTCGGGCCGTACCATGCCATCCACGCCAGGAAGGTATGAAAGTTGCTGCCCACGTGGAAGTGCCAATTCTCGCTCGAGAGATCGTCCCCCACGAGTTCGATTTGGCCCACGTCGCCGACCCCCAAACCCCGTTCGTGCGCCAGCCGGATGTATCCGATCTTCATCGGATCGAAGCCCATGAGTTTCGCCGACACCGCGTCGATCGCCACCTGATCGGCCGACGCCAGGATCACGTTCTTGATAATCGGCGTCGGCGTGCGCGGCCCCGTGCCGTCGCCCGCGGTGGTGCCGTCCATGAAGGCGAACATCCCGGGATGGATTTCTTTCTGGATCGCCAGGAGGTCGGTGAGCGTTTCGTGGATCCAGGAATGGGTATAGTGCCGGTAGGTGGAAAGCAATCCGCCGAAGGCGTTCTTCACCGCTCCGGTCGTGGTGGTGTAGATATGGGTCTTGACCGTCGGCAAATGAACGATGTTCTTGCCGATGAAATAATCGGGGATGAGGATTCCCTTCTCGAAGATTTTATCCAGCACGAGCATCTTGGCTTTGGGTTTGTATTCCACCCAGGCCATGTCGTCCTTTCGGAAATTATATTTAATCGGAATGTCATAATGCCGGAGGATCGGTAAAAATCCATTCAGATCCTCTCCCTTGAAGGCGTTGATCACCACCGTTTTATTCTGCACGCAGACCAGGTCGCGGAAACCCGCATTCCGCAGCGCAAGGATGGAACCTTCCAATTCCCAGGGCGTGGTATTCGCGCTCGGCAGTGGATAATGCCAGGAGATGTTGTCCTTGAGCATGGTGGTAACGCCGGGCGCGAGCGCCTGCGCTCCGCCGGCCAGTTTAAACAGCCGCTGGTAATCGGCGAGCACGGTTTCCGGTGTTGTGCGCAGTACGGCAACTTTGGATTTTGCGGGCATAGGATCCCTTTCCAGTTTTTGGATTATAGCGCAGGGCAGATTAAGGCTGCAGCAATTCAAAACCGGTATTGGAATCCATGACCCTTTTCGCATCCGTGCCGGTCAGTTCCCATAAGATCAGTTCCATCACCTGCCATACCTTCACGCCGCGGCGGACACATCCGGTTACGGTCGAGTCTTTCCTGCCACAGGCGATGTGCATGTGCAGCACGGGCTTCCCCTCCGCGCCGGGAAAGATTGTTCCCACACCGGTCGATTCGCAGGTTCCGGCAAGGATGTGCTCCATCGGCACGACCGGCGACGAACGCGCCTCCGCCGGGCCGACGACCAGTTTGCTTCCCTCGTCCGCTCCGCCCAGCACGATCAGCGCCGCCGCCCGGATTCCCTGATCGCGGGCGAACGCCTCAACGGTTTCGTGTAGGATTTCGCCGTCCTCCAGGCGTAGGATGAATATTCGTCCGGGGTTTGCGAAACCGAATTTCATGGAAGCCTCCTCTGAAGGTAAAAGCGGTTTGAGAATCGCCCGCGGGATGTCATTCCGAGCCCCGCAAGCCGGGGCGAGGAAGCGGTAACGCTTGATCCTACAATCCGGGCTATATAATCCCGCTACTATCCGTCCACGCGTCACCGATTCCTCGGGGCTTCGCCCCTCGGAATGACATATTCAGTCTGCTTGATCGAATTTCTACGCACTCCGGGGCGAGGAATCGGTAACGTTTGATCCTCCAATCCGGGCTTTAAAATTCCTCTACTATCCATCCACGCGTCACCGATTCCTCGGGGCTTCGCCCCTCGGAATGACATATTCAGTCTGTCTGATCGAAATTCTACGCAGGCCGGGATGAGGAATCGGCAACCGATAATCCAAAGATCCTTACCACCACACCTCGAACTCCGCGACCGATTCCAGCGGAGTGGATTCCCATGTACCTTGGACAATGACGCGGATCCGCGTCCCGGGATCCGCGTCCGGCACTTTAAACGAAAGCGACGCCATGCCGTTCGAATCAGTCGGCGGCAGCGATATCTCCAGGAACGCCTGGCCGTTTTTCTCCAGGGTGACCTGCAATTTCACGCCGGGGATGCCCGCGCCGGTCGGGTCGGTCAGCGCCACCTGGAGCGTCTGCATCTCCCCGGGGCGCAAAGTGGGCCGCGCCAGCGACGCATACAGCTGGGTGACCCCGGCCACCGGCCCCGCGGCGGAAACGGCCGGCTCCCGCAGCGTGCGGTCGTATCCGCGCTGAATGAAAAACGTCTCCCCGCACCGCTCGCGCACGATTCCGCCGCCAATCCATTGCAGCCGCGTGTACTCGAAATCCTGGTAAAGGATCCCGTCGGAATCCATGGTCATCTCGGAGACCGGTTGGCCAAAATGCTCCGCTCCGGCGACGCGCACATACTCACGGAATTCGTAGCACACGTTGTGTCCCGTCTCCTGCGCGTAAGAACAGGCGGATTCCTTCCGCACCGGGACGCCGCTCTGCCGGCGCGCCAGGAGGTCGCTGATCTTGAGCAGGAAGATGTGCCCGTCTCCGGGATCCTGCGCCAGCACCCCGTATTCGAAGATCTGCATCGTCCAGCCCAGATCCGGGTCGGCGAAAGCGCGCGTGAACGGCCGCCCCAGCCAGCGTTCACCCTGCATCCCGCGGTACGTGGCGAGAAATGGAAATTCCACCATATTTCCGTTGTCGAAGCTGGCGATTTCCCCGCTGTAAGTAACGGGGACTGCCGCAATCTGCAGCGCGGACTGGGCACCGGGCGAAGAGGGCGGTGGTGTGCATGCGGCCATCGCGGTCGCTAAAAGGAGAAAAGCGAGGAGGGGTAAAAAACGATAACGGGGGTTGCCGTCCGGTATCATTTACGGATCTACCAACGGCGGAAAGAACGCCTTTCCGGCCGGGGATTTCATTATATATCGCTACCGGGCAGGTTGCATTATTTTGTACTCGGATTGCATGGATCATTCGGATTTCGCAGATAATCTCTTTGCCAAACCCGGTGGAAAATTCTCTCTTCCGTGCCCGTCCCAGGAGTGCGAGACACGACTTGGGCAATCCGCTTTATCCGGGCCCGCCCCGAGAGTGCGCAGCACGATCGGGGGAATCCGCGTACATTTCCCCCTCCTTTTTCCTCCCCCAAAAGGTAGAAATACAAAGCCTTCCCCCCTGCCTGTTAGATCAGGACTGGTCTATAAAATTAACCACCCCAGGCGTGCGGCGCGGGTGACCGCCTCCGTGCGGCTTTCCGCTCCCAGCTTGCCCAGGATGGTATTAATGTGATATTTGACCGTGTGCTCGCTGATCCCCAGGCGCTGCGCGACGCGCTTATTGGGCAGGCCCTCCGCAATCAGGCCCAGCACCTCCAGCTCGCGCGGCGTCAGTGGTTCATAAATCCGAGAGTCGAGAGTCGTGAATCGAGAATCGTCATTCGTCTGGTGGACTCTGCCAGCCCCTTCCATGGGTAGGACAGGCGATAAACTTCCACCTTCTATCCTCGTCGCTTCGACGCCCTGTCGAGGGCCCGTCGCTTCGACGCCCTGTCGAGGGCCCGTCGCTTCGGCGCCCTGTCGAGGGCCCGTCGCTTCGGCGCCCTGTCGAGGGC